>PDTB01000024.1 GCA_002748665.1 Dethiosulfovibrio peptidovorans
TATATCGCTGCTCACCGTCCCGGCGTCTCTCGCTGGACTGTTCTCATCTATCGCCATGGTCCACGTGAAGCCGCCGTTATCGGCCAGGGAACTCAGGAACGGGTTCTCTGAGATGACATACAGGTCTGGAGAGGAGATATCCTCCACTATGGAGTAGGTCACTTTGGGAGTACTACCATCCTTGTTAAAAAAATCCCCATTCATGCTATCCCAGAAGATGCAGTTCGTCACGGTGGGGTTAGCGTGTATGATATTGGCCATCCCACCGCCACTGTCAATCGCTGTTGCCACGTTCCCCCAGAAGGTGCAGTTCGTCACGACAGGGTGGCTGTACAATCCGTTTATCATCCCGCCACCCTGCCCTCCCTCGTTCCTCGAGAAGGTGCAGTTCGTCACGACAGGGTGGCTGTACAATACGTTTAGCATCCCGCCACCCGAATCTCCCACCACGTTCCTCGAGAAGGTGCAGTTGCTCACGCTGGGGCTGCTCTGTTCAGCGTTCACCATCCCGCCACCAACTATTGCCGTGTTCCTCGAGAAGGTGCAGTTCGTCACTCTGGGGCTGCTGCTGTTGAGGTTGGCTATCCCGCCGCCGCCAATTGCCATGTTCCCAGAGAAGGTGCAGTTGCTCAGACTGGGGGTGCTGTTGCTGACGTTGGCCATACCACCACCAGCGAACGCTGCGTTCCCCACGAAGATGCAGTTTCTCACGCTGGGCTTGCTGTCACGGCTGTTGACCATCCCGCCACCAGCAACTCCGGAACCTCCACAGACGGTAAATCCGTCCAAAATCGCCGTGATGTCACAACTGATGGAGGTCACCACATGGAAGCTGTTCGTTCCCACGATATTATCCGCCGACACAGTTGCTCCGTTCACCTTATTGGCATCGTTATTATCGATGTCTCCCGTGAGGACCGTGACGTTAGCTGATACGTCCCGCTCTCCCAGGGTTGTCTCGCCTCCTGCGAACCCCCCGTAGAGCGCCACGTCGTTCGACAACACGAAGGAATCGGTGTTGCTGCTCCCGGGACGGTAGACGCCCGCCTTCACCCAGAACTCCACCTCGCCGCTCGCAGGGGTGACGGCTCTCAGAGCATCACGAAACTGAGGTTCGTCCAAAGCCGCAGCCCAGCTCAAACCGTCACCACCAACGCTTGTAGCGTCGACACGCAGGACCGTCACCGCCCAGGCGCAGCTCGTCAGAAGCGTTATAAGGATGACCAGCGTTCCCGCTGCCGCCCATCTTCGTGCACATCTGTTCTCACACATATGGATCTCTCCTTTCGTGAGTTCTATCAAAAAACACACAACAAGCAATATATTTTAGTATAGCACCAACAATGGGGATAGGGAGAGAATCGTAGAAGCGACCAAGGCATATCAGGCTCATGGAGGTCCTGGTCAACGAAGTACATCACCAATTAAGGAAGGGAGAGAGTTCTTGGATCTCTGTCGAAAGAGAGATATGAGTACACTGATGAGCAAACTCGGGCAATAACACGCAGATCAAGGGCGAATAACGACGATTCATTCAGGACAACCAGGAGAGGCTTTCAAAACGAACGACTCGGAAGCGCAGATATAGGAGAAGATGAGCGACCTAGGCCGTGAAAAATATCACGTTTCATCGTCTCGCATCTCAATGACAGATTGAAGGATTTCGAGGGCATCGATATGAGCCGTTGGAGTGTCGAGGGGATCAGAAGCAAGCAAAGCGTTCAGACGCAAAGTGAGATCCCATCGTGTGCGTCAAAGGACGGAGAAGGGACCGAAACTCAGAGATCGAGAAAAAAGCCTGATGCTCAGAGAAACCTGATAAAAGATGAAAGTCGTGGCTGAAAAACTCAAGGGCATGAGACTTTAAAAAAACCGCTCAGTTCATCATGAATGGCTATGGAGCCCTCTTGTTGATATCTACGAGAGTACGACATACAGCCTCAAACAAGTGAGACAAAAGAGTGCATACAAAACGTCAACCCCACTGGCCGTCTCGAGCGAGAACCCGACGGATATCCAGGGCAACCCCGGTTGATTCATCGATATCAATGACCACCGCGTTAAGGCGAACATCCTCTGTCGCCACCTCAAATCGTGAGGGAAGTCCTGTCAGGAATCGGGGCATGACGCTGTCCAGGGTCATGCCGATGGCACTGGTGAAGGCGCCGGTCATCCCCACGTCTGAGATATAGGCGGTCCCGCCGGGAAGCACTTCCTCGTCGGCGGTCTGGACGTGGGTATGGGTACCTAAAAAAGCCGAGATCCGACCGTCCAGATAGGCAGCCAGAACCCGTTTCTCCGACGTGGCCTCAGCGTGAAAATCCACCAGGATCGGATGATCCTCCACACTCTCCAAAAGCCTGTCAACGCAACGAAAAGGACAGTCGATAACCGGCATAAAGACCCGCCCCTGAAGGTTCAACACAGCCAGAGAGTGCTCTCCTTTACGAAGGATCATTCCCCCCCGGCCAGGGCAGCCTTCGGGGTAGTTGGCCGGACGAACTACCCGCTCTTCCTGGTCCAGGATCTCATAGAACTCCCGCTTGTCCCAGATGTGATTTCCCGACGTCAGTCCATCGATTCCCATCCGAAACAGCTCGTCCATGACTTTTTTCGTGAGCCCCCGACCGGCAGCGGCGTTCTCACCGTTGGCCAAAACGAAATCAAAAGGCCCAAGCTCACGGCGCAACTCAGGCAAAGCCTGAGCAACCATAGCTCTGCCCGGCTTTCCCACCATGTCACCGATGAACAGTACTCTCATGGCCCTACTTAGCGTATTCCACCGCCCTGAATTCCTTGATGGCGGTGACCTTGATCTGACCGGGGTATTTCATATCCTCCTCGATCTTCTTGGCCACGTCATAGGCAAGCTTGGCGATAACGCCCTCGTCAGAGAGATTAGGAGCCACCATGACTCGGACCTCACGACCAGCCTGAATAGCGTATGCCTTGCTGACTCCCTTAAAGGACTGGGCCAGACTTTCAAGTTTCTCGAGCCTCTTCACATACGCATCCAGACTCTCCCGACGAGCTCCGGGACGGGCAGCACTGATAGCATCTGCTGCTGCCACGATGACGTCGTAGACCGTCTGGACCTCCATATCCTCGTGGTGAGAGCCCACGGCGTTGACGATCTCTGGAGGCTCGTTGTATCTCTTGGTCAAGTCGGCACCGATGATGGCGTGGGGCCCCTCGATCTTGTGGTCTACCGCCTTGCCTATGTCGTGGAGCAGCCCAGCCCGCCGGGCCATCTCCTCGTCGGCCCCAACCTCAGCGGCGATGATTCCCGAGATATGGGCGACCTCCATACTATGCTTGAGAGCATTCTGTCCGTAGCTGAACCGATATCGCAGCGTTCCCACCAGACGAACCAGCTCGCTGTGCATGTGTTTGATCCCCAAATCTAAAAGGCATTGCTCACCGGCCTCTACGACCGACTCTTCAACTTCGACTGTGGCTTTCTGAATCAGTTCCTCGATCCGAGCCGGATGGATTCGCCCGTCCGTAACAAGACGCTCCAGAGCTCGACGAGCCACCTCTCTTCGGATGGGATCAAAACAACTTAAGGTTACAGCTTCAGGCGTGTCATCCACGATGAGATCGACGCCTGTTTCCGTCTCAAAAGCCCGAATATTTCGGCCTTCACGCCCTATAATTCGCCCCTTCATCTCATCAGACGGGAGGTTGACCACACTCACGGCTACGTCGGAACACGACTCCACAGCACAACGCTGCACAGCCGTCACCACGATCTCCCTGGCCCTTCGTGCCGCCTCTCGGCGGGCCTTCTCCTCCAGATCCTTCACCAGCATGCCTAAAGAGTGTTGAGCGTCCTCCTCCACTCCCTTCATGAGGATGTCCCGAGCATCGTCCCGAGAGAGCTGGGCTACTTCCTCAAGACGAAGGATCTGCTCTTGCTTCAACGTATCCGCTTCCTGGAGGCGTCGATCAGCCGATTCGAGCTTCTCTTTGAGGTCTTCCTCTCGACGAGCGATCTTATCCAACTTCCGTTCCAGGTTTTCCTCTTTCTGCTCGAGACGGCGTTCAGTCCTCTGAAGCTCGACCCGACGTTCCTTGACCTCGACCTCAACCCCTTGTTTCATCTGGAAAAGCTCTTCCTTAACCTCAGAAATCATTTCCCTCTTGAGATGATCTCCCTCCGAACTCGCCTTCTGTATGATGTCCTCCGCGGTCTTTCTGGCGTTGGCGAGATGTTGCCCTCCGAGAGATCTGGAAACGAGGAGACCACCGACAGAACCGATAGCCAGCCCCGCCAGGACCCCGAGAATCGTCGTAAAATCCATAGACAGATCTCAACTCCTTTTATTATGTGACAACGATGTTCCCTATTGTACAGGTTCCATAAAAGCCCAACAAGTCCCCAAGCCAGACAAAACAGAGACGGGGAGGAAGATTTCTGAGAACCTTCCTCCCCGTCAAGAACTATTCGTTTATCGTTTACGACTAAGGTAACTCCAACTCGCATCGTCGCTGATCGTACTCGTCGATAACGTCCTGAAGTGTCATCTGAGATGTGAGGGAGTCAATACTTCGACTGAGTTTTTCCCAAAGAATCCTCGCAGGACAATAACTGTCCCTTTTACACTCGCCGTAATCGACGCAATCTGCCAGGTGGATCGTTCCCTCCAAAGCCCCTATGATATCTGAAACGACGATGTCTCTGGGATGTCGGCTCAGGAAATACCCCCCATGGGCACCTCGAACGCTCGAGACCAGTTCGGCCCGGCGAAGCTTGGAGAAGAGCTGCTCCAGGTAGTTCTCGGGAAGGGCCTCAGAGTTGGCGACCTGGCTGATTGTTACAGGCCGATTGCCATTATAGTTCCGAGCTAACTGGATCAGAGCCCTCAGTCCATATCGGGTTTTTGTGGACAATTTCAAGAACATCACCTCCTTAGAAAAAAATTATACAATAAATTGATCTTGTCAACTATCCTTCCTTTTTGCTGCATACCGCAGATCCGGCCGCACGACACAATCGATCTCGAACAGCATATCCGATCCCCTCAAACGACGGAAGCTGAGCCACGATGAACTCCACAGGCTCCCGTTCCAGATCTCTCATAGCGGCGAAAAGCCCCCGAGCGTACGCCGACACAGAGTCAAACACCAGAGATCGAAAAACCACCACAGGTGGCGGAACCATTCCCATGTAGGCCCCAATCCCCTCTCTGGCGGGAAAAGGTTCATCGGGAATCCAAAGAAGAAGAGGCACCACAGGTGCGTAGTGACGGTATCTCGTTCCGGGAGATCGGCGTAACTCCATGGCTCCCTGGGGCAAAAGAACCTGACCGACCACGTCCCGAAGGAGTTCCAAGGGCATTCCCCCAGGCCGAAGAAGAACGGGAAGCTGGCCCGTCATATCCAAAACAGTGGACTCCACCCCCAGATCCGTCGAACCGCCATCCACGATGAGATCCACCGATTGTCCCAGGTCCGTCAAGACAGCATCCGCGTCGGTCGGGCTCGGACGACCGCTTGAGTTGGCACTGGGAGCAGCGACGGGAAAAGAGCAGTCTTGAAGCAACGCCAAGGCCACAGGATGAGACGGCATACGGACAGCCACGGTGAACAGACCAGCGGTAACTTCGGATGGGACCGATGGTCGAGCCGGAAGGACAAGAGTCAGAGGACCGGGCCATAGGGTGTCCATCACCACCCTGGCGCGTCGGTTCACCTCAGCCACTAAGGAGACAGCGTCAGGGAGTCCCACGTGGAGGATCAAGGGATTATCTGAGGGACGGCCTTTAGCTCGAAAGATGGATGAGACCGCTGAGCCGTCCAAACCGTTGGCACCCAATCCATAGACAGTCTCGGTCGGAAATGCCACCAGCCCTCCTGAGCCCAGGATTTGGGACGCCCGGTGAATCACAGTCTCGTCCGGGTTCCATCGATCCACCGTTGAGATGATCATCAGGACTCGCCTCCCTCGAAAAGACGGTGAAAGGACGCCCGATAGAGCGGAAAAGTCCCGTTTAGAATAGCCTCCCGGGCACCCTTCACAAGCCTTATGAGATACCGCAGGTTGTGCCAGCTGCATAGCCGGGCTCCGAGAATTTCGCCTGACCGGTACAGGTGCCGGATGTACGCCCGGGAGAATTCCCGACAGGCGTAGCAGTCACAGTGAGGATCCAGAGGCCCCCAATCCTCGGTAAAGCGTCCGTGTTTTATGTTATACCGTCCCTGAGACGTCAATATCGTCCCATTTCGACCGTTCCTGGTAGGCAAGACGCAGTCAAACATGTCCACTCCACGGGCCACGCCCTCGACGAGGTTGGTGGGATACCCCACACCCATGAGGTATCGAGGTTTATCCTGGGGCAAGACCGGGTTGAGAAGATCCAGGATACGATACATCTCGTCATGACTCTCCCCCACAGACAGTCCCCCGATGGCATACCCAGGGAATTTCATTTGTATGAGCTCCTGGGCACAGAAACTCCGGAGATCATCGAAAAGCGCCCCCTGAACGATGCCGAACAGAGCCTGGTCCTCCCTTGTATGGGCCTCCTGTGACTGCCGTGCCCATCGAAGGGTTCGCTCAACGCTCTGTCTGGCCTCGTCCTTAGCACAGGGAAGCTCGACACACTGATCGAAGCACATGGCGATATCGCTCCCCAACCCTTCTTGAACCGACGTAGCCAGTTCGGGGGTCATGAGGTGACGACTCCCATCCAGATGGGATGCAAACTCCACGCCCTCGTCCAGAACCCGGTTGATCCCCGAGAGAGAGAAAACCTGAAAACCACCGCTGTCGGTAAGGATAGGACCGTCCCAATTCATAAACCTGTGGAGTCCGCCGGCTTTTCGGATGAGGTCCACTCCCGGACGGAGGTACAGGTGATACGTGTTGGACAACAGAATGGACGTGCCGATCTCCAGCATCTCCCGGGGGGACATGGCTTTCACTGTGGCCCGGGTTCCTACCGGCATGAAGACCGGCGTAGGTATAACACCGTGAGGGGTAATGAGTTCTCCGGCCCGTGCCCCAGTCTCGGGACAGATCCCCAGGATTCGAAATTCGAACATCACCGAGTTCCCCACCCGTACAGGTCCATGGCGTTATCCCATACGGCCCTCACAACGGTTTCTTCCGAATGTCCCGTAACCTGAGCAGCAGCGCCATAGATCAAGGGCATGAACGCCGGGGTGTTGAGCTTACCCCTATAAGGGACCGGAGCCAGCCAGGGAGAGTCCGTCTCCAGAATGATCCGATCCAGGGGGGCGCCAGCCAGACAGGACCGCAAGTTGTCGGCTTTCTTGAACGTGATCATACCCCCAAATCCCAAGTAGAGCCCCAGGTCCAGGCATGCCTTAGCCTGGGTCCAGGTCCCGGTAAAGCAGTGAACGACGCCACCGGCTCGGGAAACAGGATTATCTCTCAGAATAGCGAAAAAATCGTCGAAGGCCTCCCTGACGTGGAAGACCACAGGACGGTCCACCTCCCGAGCCCACTCAAGTTGCTCGATCAGGACCTCTCGCTGAATCGACCGGGGCGAGTACTCGTAATGATAGTCTAGCCCGATCTCCCCTACGGCACAGACATCTGAGCAGGAGGCCAAATCCCAAAGGGACCTGGGAAGACCCTGGGCCACTGACAGAGCATCATGAGGATGAACACCAACAGCAGCCCATACCCCTCGCTCTCCGTAAGTTCGGGCCATCTCCAGAGCTTTCCAGCTGCTGGCTTCGTCGGTTCCCACCACCAACATCCGTCCCACACCAGCCGCCCTGGCCCGATCCAGATGAAGAAGCAGGTCAGTTTCAAACTCCTCCGAGTTGAGATGACAATGTCCATCAATGTACGCTGTCATTACGAGATCCTCCCCTTATCGTGTAACAGGCCCGCTAAAAGCGGGCCTGTCCTGTTCCACTCATTTGTCGTGGATCAATGAACCCGGCTCCCTAAGGGGATATCCTCAATGGGGCCCAGAAGGGAGAGTCCATCATAGCCGGGCAGGGAGGCCGCTAAGAGCATTCCGTTACTCTGAACTCCACAGAGTTTAGCCGGTTTCAGGTTAACCACCACGATGATCTTTCGATCCAGAAGCTGCTCGGGGGTAAACTGCTCCTTGAGCCCCGAAACGATGGTCCGTCTCTCGTAGCCCAAGTCGATTTCCAGCTTATACAGTTTTCTGGCTTTGGGGACATCCTCCACAGAAAGGATCTTGGCCACTCGGAGCTCCACCCTGGTCACGTCGTCGATGGAGATCTCATCCTCGTGCTGCCCCGGGTCGACCGCCAGGCCTTTTTTGGCCTGATCCCGTTTTTTCTTCTCTTCCTGCCAGGCCTCCATGTCAATCCGGGGGAAGAGAGCCGGTCCCTTACGAACCGTCAAGTTTTTTGTAGTGGGCTCGCCCCATTTGTAGTGTGACCACTGAAGTGTAGCTGGCTCACCGCAGAAGCCCAGCTGGGACCAGATAATCTCTGCCGTCTCCGGCATGAAGGGAGAGACCATCATGGAGACGACCTTCAGGCTCTCCACTAACCCCCAAAGCACCGCATCCAGCCGATGCACGTCACCGTCGGCTCCCAGCTTCCAGGGCATAGTCTCATCGATATATTTATTGGCTCGCCCCACCAAAGACCACACAGCTTTTAAGGCCTCGTCAAACCCGTAATCATCCATGGCCTCCCCATAGCGGTTCACCGACTCACGAGCAATCTCAGAGAGGTTCAGATCCACCTGAGAGAGACCCTCGGGGATGGGTACGATGCCACCTCTGTATTTGACGATCATCGAGACGGTTCGACTCAGAAGGTTCCCCAGGTCGTTTGCCAGATCCGAATTTATCCTCTGAACCATGGCTGCCTCGGAGAAATCACCGTCCGTCCCAAAGGGAACCTGCCGAAGAAGAAAATACCGAAAGGCATCGACACCGTAGAGCTCCACCATCTGAAAGGGGTCTACTACGTTGCCCTTGGACTTGGACATTTTCTCCCCCTCCATGGTCCACCAACCATGGGAGAATACCCTGACCGGCGGATTGAGTCCCAGGGCTATAAGCATGATGGGCCATATAACACAATGAAATCGAATGATATCTTTGGCCATAAGGTGATGCACCGAGGGCCAGTACTCCTCCATTTTTTTCTGGTCCACACCGTAGCCGCAGGCCGTCAGATAATTGATGAGAGCGTCAAACCAGACGTAGATGACGTGTTTTTCGTCCCCAGGAACGGGGATCCCCCAGGATATTGTGGTACGGGAAACAGACTGATCTCTCAGGCCGCTCTTGATGAAGCTGACAATCTCGTTGTATCGGCTCTTGGGCATGATGGCCTTCAGGTTGTCCTCGTAGAACGCCAGGAGCTGATCGGCATATTCAGAGGTGCGGAAGAAGTAGCTTTCCTCCTCCATCTCCACCAGAGGACGCCCGCAATCAGGACACGTATTGGCCTCTCCCACGCTGCTCTCTGGGACGTACGTCTCACAGGGCACACAGTACAGCCCCTTGTAGGTTCCCTTGTAGATATCTCCCTGATCCATAAGGATCTTGAAGATGGACTGGACCGCCGTCTCGTGACGTTTCTCCGTGGTACGGATAAAGTCGTCGTTGGATATGTTCAGGACCGGAAGCAGCCTCTTGAAGTTTTCCGCCATGGCGTCGGTCAATTCCTGAGCGGTCATCCCCTTGCTCTGAGCGCTCTCGTAGATTTTCTGACCGTGTTCGTCCGTCCCGGTCAGAAAAAACACGTCGTGACCGGTCATCCTCTTGTATCGGGCCATAACATCCGCTCCGATAGTTGTGTACGCATGGCCGATATGGGGGACATCGTTAACATAATAGATCGGGGTCGTGATGTAAAAACTCTTTTTTTCTGCCATAGGTTCAACCTCCCAAAAAAACTTCCAGTCCTGAGCATCCTCGAATGCTTTGCTCATTGTACCCTTTTTTGTTCTAGAATCCACTTTTTAGCCGCATTTTTTGGGATGCCAAGCTCAACCAGTACAGCCAGGGCTTCCCTGTCGGAGAGCCCCTTCTCCAGGAGCTCCTGAGCTTTCGGCCTCCAGTCCTCAGAAGCATGATTATCAGATGCTCCTCCGACCACGAGAACAAGCTCACCCTTAACGCCATTGGACACTTTTGATCGAACCTCGGAGAGGAGCCCTCGAAGGGGCTCCTGGTGTATTTTACTGATCTCCCTGATCAGAGCGCAGGGACGATCTCCGAAGATCGACAAAACATGATTCATGTGAGAGAGAAGTTTATGGGGTGAGACATAGAATACAACGGTCCAGGGAAATCGAGAAAGTTCGCGAAGACATTTTCCCCTTTCGCCGGTCTTGTCGGGTAAAAAGCCGTAGAACAAACAGGGTTGAGGTGGCAATCCCGAGAGAAGAACGGCCGGGACGAAAGCCGTGGCTCCCGGGAGGATGTCCATCGGAACGCCTTCATTCACTGCTTCCTTGATAAGCTCGTATCCTGGATCCGAGATACCGGGCGTACCGGCGTCGGATACGAGAGCCACGGTCATCCCATCTCGAAGCATGGACAGGATCTCCCGAGTCCGTGCCACCTCGTTATGGCGATGGTACGACAGGAGCTTGGCCCGAATCCCGTGGCAATGAAGAAGCATCCCGGTATGCCGAGTGTCCTCACAGGCAACCACGTCGGCTTCTGAGAGAACCCGAAGGGCTCGGAGAGTGATATCCTCCAGATTGCCCACCGGCGTGGGAACCACCATCAAGGGCATGGCGATCCCTCCGGGGTATAGTAAGCCAGAAGTTCTTCCGAAAATTGAGTCTCCTCTCCGGCAACGATCAAAGGCGGCAGAAGGCGAAGTCCCGGAGCACCTCCCCGGAGGGCCTTAACGAGAAATACAGTGGCCTCTCGGTGATTCCTCGGATGAACCGGCTTGAGGATTTTAGGCTCTATCTCGTGGCTCCGAAGGCTTACGAGAAGATCCACGAGCCGTTGAGCCGAAAAGACAAAATACGCCCGCCCCCTCTGTCTCAGTAGATACCGACACGCTGACGCCACGTCGTCAACCGAACAGCGAACCCCGTGACAAGCCAAGGTTTTCTCGGGAGAATCACCAATCCTATGGTAACGGGGGTCACCGTAAGGCGGGTTACTCACCACGACATCAAAACTCTGAGGCGGAAGCAGCAAGCGAACATCTCGAATATCTCCGCAAAGAAAATCGGCTTTGTCGTCCAAGCTGTTCGCCTGAGCGTTCTTCCTTGCCATAGCTGTCAGGTGTTCCTGAAGATCGACTCCCACCATCGAGATAGCACGACGTTTCGCCAGGATCAGGGAGACCGCACCGTGAGCGCACCCGAGCTCACAGACCCGTTCCCCCGATTTGACCTTGGTGAATCCCGCCAGGAGAACCGTGTCCACGTTCACCCGAGGCCCCTGAACCGGCTGTCTGAGGTGCAGATTGAGCCCCTTAAGCTCGTCCACGGTCATGTCCTTCATCGCCAATCCTCCAGTTTCACCCCAACGATCTGTGAAAGCCCTGGCTCGGACATGGTCACACCATACATAACGTCAGCCCGTTCCATAGTCTGTCGACGGTGCGTCATGGCAACTATCTGTAAGGAAGAGGCATAATCCGTGATAATATCAGCAAATCGGTGGAGGTTCACCTCGTCCAATGCAGCGTCCACCTCGTCCAGGACGACCACTGGAACCTGAGCAACCTCCATGGCGGCAAAGAGAAGAGACAACGCCGTCAAAGTCTGCTCACCACCTGAGAGCTGAGCAAGATAGGCCGGCACCTTGCCGGGAGGACGTGCGACAATTTCCACACCAGCCTCCCAGAGACCACTGCCTTCCTGAAGCCGAAGATGGGCCTCGCCACCTCCAAAAAGTCTCTGAAACAGGCCATCAAATCGCCGGTCAATTCGCTCCAGAGCATCGCCGAAGAGGGTTCCTGCCTGACGATCCATCTCGTCCACCAAGGTCCGAAGCTCGGCGATGCCCGACGAGACATCATCGGTTTGTTCGCTGTAGAACTCGATTCGATCGGTCAAAGAGATATCCTCCGACAGCACGCCCCGATTCACGTCGCCCAAAGAAGCAATGGCACCCTCCAGACGCCGAGCGCGGCGCTCCAAAGTCAGTTCATTCTCCCCCTCTGAGAGGGAGCCCGTCTCTTCAAATTGTTTACAAACCGAATCCCAGGAAACGATCAAATCCTCCAGACGCTCCGACTCGCGATCGAGTTTCTGCTCGATCCTCACAGCAACGCTTTTTGCCTCATCCGCAGCCTTCGCCGCCTCCTGGTACCGATTAAGACATCGATCCAGGGTCTTCCCAGCGAGGCTGCCTCTCAACTCTGTACTCTCAAGCTCGGCTCGAAGGATATCCCGCTCCCGAGAGATCCCCTGAATAGAGGCTTTAAGACCGTTTAGATTCACCGTCTCAGTATCCAGGTGCTCCCTGAGCGACAGAAGCTCAGCCGAGGCCTTTTTGAGAGATTCCTGAAGGGACGAGAGATCTGCTGCCGCTTTCCCAACTCGTTTGTCCGCCAAGACCAAGCGTTCGTCCCATAGCATCATCTCGGGGCGAAGAGCAGCCAATTGCCCCTGAACGTCCTGACCCTCAGGAGCAAGCAGTTGAGCCAAATCCTCCTCAATCAACGTCAGGGTATCTCTGTACGTTTTTATCTTCGACTCCAGCCCTGCTAATTTAGATCGGGTGTTCTCCTCCTCGGAGAGTAGAAGGTCCCTGTCCCGACAGTGCTCCGCCAGGAGCGTCTTCTCACGAAGCAACTCGGTTGACACCTCGGCCAGGTCATGACGAAGGACCTCCTCAAGGCCCCTGACCCGTTCCTCCTCAGCCTCGGCTTCCTTAAGAGATTCCTCTAATTGCCTAAGCTCTCTCCTGTGCTGCCGAAGGGAGTCCTCCACCTGATGGAGCTTTCCCCGAGCCTGAATAGCTCTGCCTGATCGTCTGCTCTGGCCGCCGCTCACCGTTCCTCCTGGAGCAAAGACCTCTCCTTCCCGCGTGACGACGGGATACCGAATCCCCCGGGAGAGTAGGGAAGCTCCAACGGAGTAGTCCTCCACAATAAGAAGATCACCGAAGATATGTTCCAGCGCCGGACGCCACAGTTCCCGAAGTTCAAGCAGATCTACAGCCCACCCCACAACTCCCCGATCGGGCAGAAGAGCCTTATCGGGTTTTCTGGGTCGAGAGCGATCCAAAGAGAGATAGGTGACCCTGCCGACCTGACTCCGTTTGAGTTCTTCAATACCTTCTCGGGCATCGTCCATGGTCTCCACCAAGAGCCAGAACTGCCGTGCTCCCAAGGCAGCGTCCATGGCGATAACCAGATCCTCGGGACAGTCGAAAGCCTCCAGTACCGGGATAGGCCGCACGGTCAAACGACCGAGATCGGCCGCACCCATGAGATGGCTTACCTGCCTAGGGTACAATTCTCCTGAGGCGACGTCCGATAGGGTATCATGCTCTCTCTCAAGCTGGTATACTTTTTTTCTCAGGGGCTGGATCCTGGCTGCCAGATCTCGACATCTTTCATCGGCCTTTCGATGATCGGCCTCGGCTGCCTCGAAGGCTCTCCGAGCCGTTTCTTCACGCTCCTGAACCCCGGCAAGTTCAACTTCCAGTTCGGCGATCTCCCTATCCAGAGCCTCCATGGCTCTTCTACGAGAGGGCCCCGTACCGGTCAGGGCTTCCTTTCTGCCTACTGCAGATTCCAAAGACGCTCGAAGGGTTTCCTGACGAAGTACCAGTTCCTCCCTTCGAAGCCGATGGGCTTCTATTTCCTGCTCTATTCGGGCTGCTCGCGCCTCAAGCTCTGCCAGTTCCTGACGTTTTTCGTTTCTCTGATCCGTCATTCGAGATCGAAGAATCTCGGCCTCGGTCAACTCTTCCCGGGTTTGTTCCTCTCGATCTCGAAGATCCTTCGTCGAACGATTCAAACGATCCAAGCGATCAGCATCCAGTCGAAGAGCAGTCTCAGCCTCGAAAGATTCTCTGGTTTTGGCATCCAAGGCTTCATCGAACCCGAGCAATTTCTCACGGATATCCAACCTCCGGAGTTCCATGCCAGCAGAGCGTCCTTTAAGCCCCTCAAAACCTCGTTCCCAGAGCAGAGCCCATCTCTCCAATACCCTCAAACGGTCCGTGGCGTTCGCAAGGCCCAACTTCAGATCAAGCAAGAGAGCCTCCAGGTTCATACGGCGAAGACGATACCATCGTGATCGAACCTGTGACAGTTTTTCCTCCAACGCCTGAGCTTTGTGAGCAATACTCACAAGCGGAGCGATCTCGTTTTTTCGGGCCTCCAATTCGGCACTCAAAGCGGATAGACGGATGAGTTCCTCACTGGCAGCAGCGATCTTCGCTAAAGCGTCGTCCCGTCTTTTCCTGTAAACATCGATGCCAAAGAGCTCCTCCAGGTGGCTACGACGCTGCATGGGACGCTGAGTTATGGCATCGGTCACATCACCCTGTCCTATAAAGGCAAATCGATCCCCGTCAAGACGCCACCTACGTTTGACCTCGGAGAGATCCTGAAGCCGATAGCGGTCACCGTCCACCAAGGTCACAGCACCGGTCTCATCGGAGTAGCGGCGACGAATGAGCGAGGAGACCGTTCCATCTCGAAGTTCCAGAACAACCTCGGTGGCTCGGGCGGGCTGATGGGTGGCCGTCCCCTGAAAAAGCAGGTCTGCTTGTTTAGTGATCCGAAGCCGCCCCCCCGAGCTGTCTCCTAATCCCCAACGAAGACCGTCCAGAATGTTACTTTTACCGCTGCCGTTAGGACCTACAATGGCCGTGAAGCCCGGAGGCAGGGGAAGATCGTGGGTACCACCGAAGCTCTTGAAGTTTTTAAGCTGAAGTCGTGCGATATACAACGAAGCCCTCCCTCTGACGACGAGCTATCATCTTCTCCAGACCGTCCAGCGATCCTTGGTAGTCCAGGCGACAACGATCCCACGCCATGGAGGGCATAGCGCACAGGGCAATAACCCGTCCAAACTCGTCCTCCCATCCCCGCCGGTACGCCTCCTCCACGTATTGAGCGACCTCGGGATGGCACTCCAAAAGAAAAGCCTGAGATCGATTAGACTGGATCACTTTCCGCAGAAATCGCTTAAGGATCACAGCTACTGAGTCCTCCTTGAGGACTCGGGCCGATACGCCACACAGGGGACATCCTCTGGTGAGCACGAAGCGAATGTCGGGTCTGGCACGCTTTCTTGTGATCTCCACCAACCCCAGATGGGTCACGCCAAACACCCTGGATCGACAACGGTCCCTCGCCAGAAGCTCTTCAAGACGGCGAACCAGGGTCCAACGGTCCTCCTGAAGTTCCATGTCGATAAAGTCCACGACAACGATACCCCCAATAGCCCGAAGACGAAGTTGCCAGACGATCTCATCAGCTGCCTCCAGGTTAGTCTGAAGAACGGTCTCCCGCATATCGCTCGTTCCCACAAACTTACCCGTGTTCACGTCTACCACGGTCAGAGCCTCGGTCTGTTCGATGACCAGATACGCTCCTGATCGCAACCAGACCTTCTGTGCCAGAATCGCTTCCACCTGTTTTTCCAGGTCGTAATATTCGAAGATGGGGGTCTTGCCCCGGTGGAGCGACACATCCGGGACGTTAGGACCGCCATACATCCGAAGCCACTCCTCGACCCGAATCTGCTCGTCTTTGGTGTCCACAACGATATCGAACACGTCGTCGTTGAACTCGTCCCGCAGAACTCGACCGGTAAGCCCGAGGTCCCGATAGAGCAAGCAGGGAGCCGACTGAACTTGAGCATTGCGCTCAATTTCTCGCCACAGGGAGACCAATCCCTCGAAATCACTCTCAAGAGCCTCCAAGCCAGCCCCAGCAGCGGCCGTACGGACGATTATCCCCATGCCCTCCTCCCGAAGAAAGGCACGAGCCATCTTTCTCAGGCGCCTTCGAGCCTCATCGTCATCGATTCGTTTGGACACCCCTGTCTCCTTGCCTCCCGGGACCAGGACCAAATACCGACCGGGGATGGAGATCCTGGTGGTCACTCGAGCACCCTTGTTTTTGCGAGCCGATTTAGTCACCTGGACCAGGACATCGTTGCCCGGTTTCAGGTCCAACCCCTTGGCGTCCTTGAGATACAAAAAACCGTTTCGTCCGTCTCCCAGGTTGACGAAGGAGGCGTTCATACCCGGCAGGACGCTCTCGACCTTGGCCTTGTATATCTCACCGCTTCGCTGACGCTCCCACATCCGCTCGACAAACAGCTCTCGAAGCCTGTCGCCCTGGATGATCGCTACCCGCATCTCCTCGGGGTCCATCGTATTGGCGACTATCCGAACGTCTTTACCACAGTCCGCCACGGGACCACCTTCCCTTATGAAAGTTTTTCGTCACCGACCAAGGGTATCACCAGCGCTCGAGAGGAATCCCAGCTCCCAACGGCAAGTCGGGCCAAACGAAGATCGGGCCAACCAGTCACGACACCGGCGGAGACCAGGTCCTTGACCATAGCGCCAGGACCTCTCTGGGCTGGATCGGCCAGGACACATTTCAAAAAACGACCATCCCAACTCCATCTCAAAAGGTACTCCTCCCAAGGATTCTCGCCCATCGAGAGGAGCGCCTTCAATTGCTTGACTGCCTCAAGGCGTTCAAAACGAACCAAGTATTCACCAGCATTACACATTTTATTCAGCGCTCGTCCGTCCACGGGCTCGGCCACCGAAAAAGTCAATCCGTCCGGGAGAACTTGGTTCAACAAAGACAGGAACGAGTCCTCCCACCGACAAAACCAGATCTCTACCGGCTCGGCACAGGCAACCACACCCACGGGAAGCGCAGGCCCCAGAGATATACGAGGATGGGGAGAAAATCCCTCGGTACGCTGGATATTCAACCCCGCCCGTTTGGCAGCTCTGGCAAATATCTGGGGAAGTTCAACATGCCGAATAAAACAGAAAGGCCCTCGTTTGGAGAACAACAGCCGTATTCGCACGATCTATCTATCCCTTTTGGCCCAGAGACAGCCCCTGTCCTGCCAGCCACATGCACAACAGGTTCCACCCCGACAATCCGGCGTTATACGTCCTTCCCGAGATCGACACCGTTCCCGCCAGAGGAAATCCCGGGTTACCCCTACGTCTATGTGATCCCAGGGGAACATCTCATTCTGGCTCCTCTCCCGAAGGTTATACTTTTCAGGATCCACGGAACAGTCGTCGAAGGCCCGAAGCCACCGCTCTAAACTGAACGTATCGGACCATCCATCGAACCGAGCCCCCAGGGTCCACGCCCGGAGGATAACGACACCAAGGCGGCGATCCCCTCTGGCGAAGACGCCCTCCAAAAAAGACTGATCCGGCTCGTGGTATTTGAGGGATATCTTTCGATTCCTGACGTGCCCTTTAAGCCACCGTCCTTTGCTCCGAAAGCTCTCTATTGTATCCTGTGCCTCCCATTGAAAAGGAGTGTGGGGCTTGGGGACAAAACCGGCAACCGACACTGTCACCTGGGCCTTCCGTTTCATGGAGCGCCCGATCCGAACAGCGTCTTCGGCGATCTGGAGAATACCCGCCAAGTCCTCCTCCGTCTCGGTGGGAAGCCCCATCATGAAGTACAGTTTTATCCGATCCCAGCCGTGCTCAAAAGCAGCCTGAAGAGTCTCCCTCACATTATCCTGAGTGACACCTTTGTTAATTACGTCCCGAATCCTCTGCGTCCCCCCCTCTGGAGCGAGGGTAAGGCCACTTTTCTTCATGATCTCCAACCCAGCAGCTAAAGAGAGGGCAAAATTGTCCATCCGGAGACTCGGAAGACTGAGCTTCATACCTCGCTCCTCCAGATATGGCCCCAGCTCCAGGATGGTCCTTTGAATGTGAGAATAGTCGCAACTGGCCAGAGAAACAAGGCTGATCTCTTCCCAGCCTGAAGCTTCGGAGAGACGGCGAACGGTATCCAAAACCATCTCGGGGGAGCGCTCACGAACAGGACGATAGATCATTCCCGCCTGACAAAAACGACACCCTCGAGAGCAGCCTCGGAAGACCTCCACAGCCACCCGGTCATGGAGTATCCCCGCCGAGGGAACGATGACGGTCTCAGGACAGATAACGTCCATATCAGGAGCCACGACACGTTGTACAGGGACTCCATTTCCTGACCAGGATGCTCCCCGCTCATCGTACGTCCAACGTACCATCGAAGGCACGTAGACCCCAGGGATGGCCGAAGCCATGGCGAGCCTCCGTGATCGATCCATCCCGACGGTCTCTGAGATCAGCCGAAGAAGGGGCGGCAACATAACCTCACCGTCCCCCAGACAGAATATGTCGATAAAATCAGCCAAAGGCTCAGGGCTCAGAGCTCCTGGCCCACCAGCGATCACCAGAGGATCACGATCGTCTCGGTCCGCTGCCCGGAGAGGAATTCCTCCCAGATTCAGCATCGTAAGGATGTTTGAGAAGGAAAGTTCATACTGAAGCGTAAAACCCAGGACGTGAAAATCCTTGAAAGGTCGATTCGATTCGATGGATCCCAGGGGGATTTTACGGGCCCTCATAATCTCTTCCATATCCACCCATGGACAGTATGCCCGCTCCACGTCGATAGAGTCCAGAGCTTTGATCATTGTGTACAGAATCTGAAACCCCAGATAGCTCATCCCAACCTCGTACACGTCGGGGAAACACAGACAGATCCGAGCCGAAGCATCGTCCTTGGGCTTCACATCACCCCACTCGCCCCCGACATACCGGGATGGCCGCTTCACAGAGGCCCAGGCCTCCCACCGGGGGTCATCCCATTCCTCAAAGATAGGAATCACGCTCCATCCATGCTCTCTCGAACGACCATCAATGAAACTCTCGTCGTTCCAGCTCGTCAGCGACACCAACGCTCATAACCAGAGCAAAAGCCAAAGCGTTCGACAGCAAGGCACTGCCACCGTAACTGAGCAGAGGCAAGGGAAGTCCGGTGACCGGAAGGATCCCCATACTCATCCCAACACACTCGAAGACCTGAAACCATACCCAGGCCATCAGAGCGGAGATCATGACTTTTCCCTGCTTGTCCCGACACCGAACGGCGATCCCGAGCATGCGCCAGAGAAGAATTCCAAAAAGAAGAAGCACCAAAGCAGCCCCCACAAATCCCCACTCCTCAGACCAGACGCTGAAGACAAAATCCGTGTGGGGCTCTGGAAGAAAGCGAAGCTTACTCTGAGTCCCCTGAAGAAACCCCTTCCCCCAGATGGAACCGGATCCCACGGCGATCCTGGACTGAATAACGTTATATCCAGCCCCCAGAGGGTCCCGAGAGGGATCGATGAAAACCAGAAGACGCTGGCGCTGGTAGGGCTTAAGAAACTCCCATCCAACAGGAAGCATGGCGACTCCAGCCCCAACGAGGGATAAAAGATACGCTCTCGGTGCTCCAGCGACCAAAAAGGCGACAAAGGCCATCGCCCCATAGACCAAAGCGCTTCCCAAATCGGGCTGCAGCAACACCAGAACGAGGCTGATGCCCACGAGCCCCCACAGCACAGCAAAACCCCAAAAGGTCTCGGGTTTGCCATACTCGGAAAATCGTCCGAGGAGGAGAGCCAAGGCGACCTTCCCTAATTCGGACGGTTGGAGATGGAGACCTCCCAGAGAAAACCAGGACTGGGCGCCTTTGGCAACCGTTCCCGAGACCAGAACCAGAACCAGACAGCATACGATTACCCCGTAGATCCGATATGCCCATTGAAGGACGGAACGATAACCGATCCTGAGCACCACCAGGATGGCGAGAAGAGAGATACCTCCCCAGACCAATTGCCGATAGGCATACCCCCAGTGGCCTCGCCCCCCTCCCACGGAAGCACTGTAGATGGAGATAACCCCGATCACGTACAGAGCGATCATAGAAAGGGCAAGCGGATAATCGACGTACCTCAAAAGAGTCTGGAAAAACGTGGGGCGTTCCTCAGACATCGTTGGTGCCTCGAGACCCCCTTCTGATACTGGTTACAGGTATGTTGGCCACAAGTGCCACTTTGTTACCTTCTCTGTCAAAGTCCATCTCTATATGGTCGGTATCGACATCCATGTAGCTTGAGATAACCTTTATCAGGTCTTTTCTGAGTTCCTCCAGCATGGCAGGAGAGATATCGCATCGATCGTTGACCAAAATGACCTGAAGCCGATTTTTTGCTACCTGTTGGGAACCTTTTTTGGAGAAGAATCTATCGAGAAATCCCATAACGACCCTCACTACTTCCCCAAAAAAATTTTCTTGAGGCCATCGAACAGGCTTTTTTTGCCGAGGGCTGTCACGTCAATGAGAGGAATATTCTCCCCCACCAGTCTACCGGCTATATTGGCAAACGCTTGTGCCGCCGGGGAGCGTTCTCCCATGGTCAGGGGTTCACCTCTATTGGACGAGGTAACAACCGACTCATCCTCTGGAACGATACCGGCGAGATCCACTGCCAGAATTTCCAGGACATCGTCCACCGAGAGCATATCCCCCCGTTCGACCATCTGGGGACGAATACGGTTGACGATAAGTCGAATGGGCATTTTCCCCAGGGACTCAAGCATTCCAACGATTCGGTCAGCATCCCGCACCGCTGAAACATCAGGGGTAGTAACCACCAAAGCCTCCCGAGCCCCGATGGCAGCGTTCTGAAAACCGCCCTCAATTCCTGCCGGACTATCCAACAGGACGAAGTCAAACTCCTTTTTCAGCTTATCGCATAGGGCCTTCATTTGCTCCGGTTTCACAGCGTCCTTGGTCCTGGTCTGAGCCGCTGGAAGGAGATGGAGCCCCTCCACACGCTTATCCTTCACCAAAGCTCGGCGAAGATCACAGCTTCCTTCAACCACGTCCACCAGGTTATAGACGATTCTGTTCTCAAGACCCAGAATAACGTCCAGGTTCCGAAGTCCAATATCGGCATCCACAGCTACAACCCTGTACCCCTGTTGGGCCAGAGCCATAGATACGTTGGCGGTCGTGGTGGTCTTTCCGACACCACCCTTGCCTGAAGTTACAACAATTACCCGTCCATCCACAAAAACATCTCCTATTCTCGAAAAAATTCGTCCAAAGTCAACGCCGCTCCGTGACGACGAAGGCATCTCGATCGATGGAGACGATCACAGCCCCTCCCCACCACAGCTGTTCCGACGAGTTCAGGTCGTTGCTGACCTTCCGACCGATCCGAACCTGCCGAGCCTTAAAGGAGTCCACGGCAATGAATCGTCGTTCATCCCCGTCGCACCCAGCATGAGCGACCCCGGACAAGCGCCCGAACACGCAGACGTTGCCGGAGGCCATGACCTCAGCACCACTATGGACATCCCCCAAGATCAAGACATCCCCTGAATGAACAATCTTCTGACCTGATCTCAAGGTTTGATTGACCACCAAAGGCTCGCCATCAGTTTTTTCAGAGCGTTCGATAAGGAGCTCCTTCTCACCCCTTCTCTCATCCTCAACGCGAAACCCAGAACGGCGTAAAAAGGCAAGCGCCTCTTGGTGCTCGCTTCTCCAAAACGATATGGACAAATCCATGGGCCAGATGATCTCCTGAAGAACCCGAAGGAGCACGGCCGAATCCAGAGGACGAGCTCCGGTATCGACGATGATAGTCATCTGTTTGATCACGGACTCTGCCTCAGACACCACTCGAACAGCCTGATTCAGGGCCTCGTCCAAAGCTAAATCAGTCGGTATGATGAGCCGGACCCCTGTGCCATGTCCTTTTATGACCACAGCACTGTTTTCCGGGGACATGGACATTTTAGAGACCTCCTTCGTTGTTTTTCACCAGATATGCCAGAAGCTGGCCAACGATGGGGGCGGCAGTGGAGCTGCCATGAAGCCCCTCCTCAACGAAGGCAACGGCAACATACTGAGGTTTTTCCACAGGAGAATACCCCCCAAAAACAGCGTGGTCGTCCCCCTGGCAGTTTTGTACGGTGCCGGTTTTCCCGGCCACAGAAACACCGAAGCTCCCCGCACGCCAGCCGGTACCGCCAGGTTCCACAACTTTCTCTAAACCTTTTTGGACAATCCGCAGAAGCTGAGCATCAAGTTTCAGGTCCACCGACGGGAAATCACCATCCTGAAGAAGGTGAGGGCGAAAGGAGCGCCCTGTAGCCAGAACAGCAAACTCATGAAGGATTTGGATCGGAGTCATAAGCAAAAAACCCTGACCGATGGAGTAGTTAACGGTATCTCCTTTGTACCATCGATCACCGAACTTCCGTTTTTTCCATTCCCTGCCTGAGATGGTTCCCTCGACCTCTCCTGGAATATCAACTCCCGTTTTTTTCCCCACGCCAAAGACCTTGCCCCATTTCACGAGGGTATCAATCCCCACTCGCTGGCCTATCTCATAAAAATAGACATCGCACGAATCCCGGAGAGCCTCGATGACGTTTTCACTGCCATGTCCCCACCGACGATGACATCGGTACGTCTGGTTCCCCAAAATAAATTTTCCCGTACATACAACCGCAGTCCTCCGGGTGGCCGACCTCTCCGCCAAAGCGGCATAGGCCACTATGGGCTTATAAACGGATCCAGGAGAATAGGCTCCACACATTGCTCTATTCAGCATAGGCCGACTGGGAGCGCCCAGAAGTTTTTTCCACTCTTTAGACGAGATTCCCCAAGCGAGGGGGTTAACGTCAAAAGTCGGACTTGAATAAAGGACTTTCAGCCCCCCCGACTTAAGGTCCATGGCCAGAACAGCACCTCGTCGATCCCCCATAAGATCGGCAGCAAGACGCTGAGCCCCCAGATCCAATGTCAAGGCCAGGTTCTCCCCTGCCACGGGTCTCTGACCGTATAGAGAACGAACGAAGCGTCCACGAGCGTCGACCTCAATAACCCGATGCCCGGGATACCCTTGGAGCCGATCCTCATAGTACGCCTCAATTCCTCCTTTTCCAGTCATATCTCCCCCGGCAAACCGCGAAGTGTCTCCATCTCGACCCAGTTTTTGAAGCTCAGCTTCGGTGATCTCGCCCACATACCCCAAAGCATGGCAGACCAAGGCTCCTCCAGGATAGATCCGACGCCATACCGGCAGATAAAAAAACTGAGGGGGAAACTCGGGATCTCCGACCAAATCGGTCATCTGAGCCATAGTCAGGTTTCGAAGCAAAACTACTGATCGATAAGGAACCACGTACTGACTTTGAGCTCGACGAGCCAAGAGTTCTTCCGACAAAGGAATGCCATGACGACGAAGCAGGGTCGAGAAGGCTCTCAGCAAGCCTTTCTCCTTCAGGTCCAAAGGATACCCAACGATATCGAAAGTCAAAACATTCGTGGCCAGAAGAACGCCGTTTGCATCGGAAATACTTCCTCGAGTAGCAGGAAGTCGAATGACCCGCAGCTTATTGGACAACGCCAGTTGCACATATTGATCGGAACGGAAAATCTGAAAATAGCCTAACCCTGCAATAAGACACGCCAAAGAGGCCAAGACAGCCCAACGGAGTCCTCGAAGCCTTTCGTCCACGATGGTCCTGTTATCAAACATTCTGCCGTCTGTATATAACGCCGTAATACAGCCATGCCCCCAAAAGAGATGGCATACTCAGAAGGATAAACCACCCGAGAGACGTAAGACTCAAGCTCCTTCCAAACTCCGAGAGAAAGAACCGGGGCAAGAACACGACGACCAAGGCAGCCGACGAAAAGAGCAAAAACAACGACGGTAGTCGCCCTTCCTTGGGAACCGACCACCAGAGCATCTCTGAGGCCAAAAAGACAGCACTGAACAAAGCCCCCTGAAGGCCAGGAACGCCTGTCCAACGGAGATCCCAAAAGACCCCTCCAAGCAAGCCCCCCCAGAGACACGCTTGAGTTCGGCGTTCATCGCACAGCCCCAGTGTGAACACCGTGAGAAAGAATACATCGGGGGACAAACTCCATCCTGAACACAGGACCTGAAGGAAGTCCTGAGCACACCAGGCGATCAGGGCAGGAAGCATCATGGCGAGATCCTCACTGAACGTTTCCGGAAGACTCGAACCCCGTAGATCCGAGAGAGAGATCCTCCTGAGATAACCTGATATTCCTTAGTCCCCAAGTCGCTCTCCCTATCTCCGTCAGCAACAAGTCCCACGGGAATCCCAGGAGGCAAAAATTCGCTGATCAAGGCGGTATCCAAGGCCATGCCCGGTTGAATATCCGAGTTGTCGGGAATGTAGCACAACCACAGCCCCCCTTGTCCATCTCCGACGACGACCCCCACATCCCGAGTCTCTCGAACGATGACTGGAACCATTTCCGATGTTGAGGTCAACAAACTCACCCATGAACGATGATCGTCTACCCGGGATATCCTGCCGATAAGGAAACCTTCTTGAAGAACCGGATCACCGGGAGAGAGGCCGTCCAGGCCTCCTTGATCAATCCGAAATTCATTCCACCAGCTCCTGGAGAGACGGAGATCGACTCGGGCGTCGGCCAAGGCACCCATAAGAGTTTTTCTTAAGATGAGAGCATCCTTCATGTGGAGAGCGAGAAAAAGAGAGTCGTTTTCTCTCTTTAAGCCAGCAAGTTCTTCCATAAGGGTCCGTCTTTCCTGGAACCACATTTGACCGCTCCGATAGCCATGGCGAATCATGACAGCAGGACGTTCCATCAGCTCAAGCCACTGGGCCCAAAGGCTCATGACCTTGAGTACCGGCTCACTCCCGGTGCTCAAAGTCAAGATCAGCCCCAGAGCCACAGCACACAGGCCCGAGATAATCCGTCTTTGACGAATATCAGCCATAAGCAGCACCCTTCGGGAGAGATCAACGACTCCCTTTTTCGACCGACATTAATACTCGCTTCATGGCGTTCAGATCCTCCAAGATCCGTCCCACTCCTCGAGCAACAGCATGCAAGGGGTCCTCCGCCAATATAACCGGTGCGTTCAGCGATCTGGAAAGACGGACATCCAGACCTCTCAGCTGACAGATCCCCCCAGTCAGGACGATCCCCTGATCCACAATATCCTTGGATAATTCAGGAGGAGTCTGCTCTAAAGCCACCTTAACCATATCTTCAACGCGTGAAATCAAAGGATCCAAGGCCTCCCGAATTTCCACCGACGAAACGGTCGTTACCTTTGGCAGACCGTCGGCAAGATCCCGTCCTTTAACCTCAATGTCGACCTCCTGCTCCATGGGCAGCGCCGACCCTACATCGATCTTGACCGATTCAGCCGTGGTATTGCCGATGAAAATGGCATGTTTCTGACGAAGCATGGCCACGATGGCATCGTCCATATCGTCACCGGCGACCCTGAGAGAATTATTCACCACGATCCCACCCAAGGAGAGGACCGCAACCTCGCTGGTACCTCCGCCAACATCCAGGATCATACTTCCCCTGGGCTCCTGTATGGGAAGTCCAGCGCCCAACGCTGCCGCAACAGGCTCGTCCACAACATAGGCCTCCCGAGCTCCCGCTCCCAGAGTTGCATCAATGACGGCTTTTTTCTCCACCTCGGTGACCTTGGCAGGGACCGATATGACGACTCTCGGACGAGAACGAAATCCTGAGCCTCCAGTGCGCTGGAGGAAATGGCGAATTATGGCCTCGGTCATGTCAAAGTCTGCGATAACCCCGTCCTTCAAAGGACGGATCGTGGACACTCCTTCCGGGGTTTTGCCAGCCATAGCCTTAGCTCTGTTACCAAAGGCGATAACCTCAAGCTGACCTCCCCGCTTCTTCTTCCGGACGGCCACAGCCGATGGCTCGTTCATGACGATCCCCTTGCCGCACTGGTAGACTACAACGTTGGATGTCCCCAGATCGATGCCCACCTCGTTGCCGAGAAAACCAAAGAACCCCACCTATGTATCCTCCTCTGTTCCCTGTCTCTACCCCTCAACGGCGGTAATTCCTCGCCTTGAGACGATATAATGACCGTAAAATCGTATACCTAACGCCTCCACCTGGCCTCGAACGACAGCGGTTAACCGTCGATCCTCCAGGCTGCTTTCCAGCCCTCCGTCAGGATGGTTATGGACGAGGACCAGACCATCGGCATCAAGCCGAATAGCAACTCGCAAAAAAAACTTGAGATCCAGAACAGCCCCGTCGACTCCTCCAAAAGAGAGTCGCTCCACAGCCAAAACACCGCCATCCTGTTCAACGAAAAGAGCCACGATGAACTCTCGCTCCTCGTGAGCCAAAAGGGCTCTGACCTTCTCCAGCTCCCGACGCAACGGGGAGACCTTCGTAGCCCCTTTCGGTCGGTCCGTCTCGACCATCGCCAGACGACGCCCCAGCTCAACTGCAGCAGACACAGTCGCGGCCTTGGCTGCTCCAATCCCTTTAAAAGAGAGGAACTCCCTCACCGATGTCCTGAGCAACCCACCAAGACCACCAAATCCGTCCAGAAGCGACTCGGAGAGGCTCAAAACGCTACGCCCGGCACCACCGGTTCTCAAAAGGATAGCCAGAAGTTCCACATCACTGAGAGCCGATGGCCCCTTTTCGAAGAGCCTCTCACGGGGGAGCTGATCGTCCGTCACGATAAAAAGGGATTCTCCCGTTTTTCTATCCCAATGGTGGTCTCGGGACCATGCCCTGGGAGGACCAACAGATCGCTGTTCAATACAGCCAACCTCGCCAAAGAGGCCTCCATAAACTGGGGGACGCTCCCAGGAAGATCGGTTCGACCGATGCTCCTGGCAAACAAGGTATCACCAGCCAAGAGGAGCTTTTGATCACCGTCTCGAACCAGGATACAACAGCTTCCCCTGGTATGCCCTGGCGTATGGATCACCGACAACATCAAGGTTCCTACGGACAAGGCTACACCGTCCTTCAGGTACCCTGTCGCCTCTACCGGTGGACAGTCAGCCCCTAACTGAATCGAGAGGTTTTTATCTCCTCTTGAAAGCATTTCCTCGTCCTCAGGGTGGATCCACACCTGAGAACCAAAACGACTGGACAAAGCAGCAGCACCTGCGATGTGATCGGCATGGCCGTGGGTCAAGACCACGGCATACAGAGAAATTTCCCGCTCCTCAATCCACTGTACGACCTCTCGCGGATCTCCACCGGGATCCACGAAAAAACCCACTTTATCCTGCCCCCACAAGAGATATCCATTCGTCCACAAGAGCCCCAAGGGAAAGCGCTTCCACTCCATGTCTACAGCACCTCTGGAGTATCGATAATCAGGGTCACCGGACCATCGTTATGAATCTCGACGACCATGTGAGTCTGGAAGGTCCCTGATTCCACGGGGACACCCAGCTCCTGAAGATGCTCCATAAAGCGACCATAAAGCTCTCGGGCATGATCAGGGGAGGCCGCTCCCACGAAAGAAGGACGTCGTCCCTTCCGACAATTGCCATACAGGGTGAACTGAGAGACGACCAAGAGTCCCCCGGAAACGTCTTTTACGGAAAGGTTCAGTTTCCCATTATCGTCCTCAAAGATCCGAAGCCCTACAATCTTCTCGGCCAGCCACCGAGCATGATCGTCGGTGTCACCGGATGCTACAGCCAAGAGAACACAGAGCCCTTTCTCAACAGAGCCCACCGATGTACCGTCCACCGAAACCCGAGCTCGTGCAACCCGCTGTATTACCGCTCTCATGCTTTACCCCCTGGTGACGTCTATAACGTTTCGAACAGTGTTGATCTTGGCGATAACCGCGTACAGATGCTCTAGGTTTCGGACCAAGACGTCGAGCTTCATACGAGCCTGTCCTCCGCCGATCTTGCTGGCCTTGACAGCAGCCAGGCTGGATTCGGCGTTGGCCACGGCTTGGGCTACGTCGGAGAACAAGCTTGGCCTGTCCAGAGACTCGACGACGATACGAGCCTCATATCGCTTCTTCCCGACATGCCCCCAATCCACCTGGATAAATCGGTCGGAGGACATCCCGGTCACGTTGGAGCAGTTTTCCCGATGGACTGTGATACCCCTCAATCTTGTAGCAAACCCCACTATGGGATCACCAGGAACTGGCTTACAACAGTTGGAAAGAGAGACTAAAACTCCTTCAGCCCCTTCGACAACGATGTCCATACGATCCTTCTGGACCAAGCGATGGGGTTTCGAATCCGGCGGGGACTCTTCTTTGGACTTCATAGAGGAGAGAAGAGAACATATTTTGGACGCCACTGTCCCGGGGTTCTGGCTATTGGCCCCTACAGCAAAGAAAACATCATCTCCGTTATTGTACCCCATATCCCGAGCAACTCTGTTTAAAACCGATGATATTTCATCCGCTTGGTGCTTGGGGGCACCTTTGTCGCTCAAGCGACGCTTAAGCTCTCGATCCAGAAGCTCCCGCCCCCTCTGAATCGTCTCCGTCTTGGCCACGGTATCCAGATGTTTGAAATAAGCTCGGATCCTCCCCTTGGCCTTGCTGCTCTTAGCCACCTTTAACCAATCCCGGGAGGGCTTCCCCTGAGGAGATGTAAGGACTCTGACGATGTCACCGTTTTGCAGTTCATAGTCCGTAGGGACAATACGGTTATTGACCATAGCTCCCACGTATTGGTTGCCAACCTGAGTATGGACAGCATAGGCAAAATCGATAGGGGCAGCACCTCGGGGCAGGGATTTTACGTCTCCCTGAGGGGTGAAGACGAACACATCCGATGTGAGGACGTCATCCTTCAGACGCTCCATGAACTCCTCTGGACGAACTTCCTGGCTCTCCTCGATGGTCTTCCGGATCCACTCGAGTTTGGTATCCAGATCGTCCATCCGCTGGGAACCTTCCTTGTACCGCCAGTGAGCCGCTACCCCATATTCTGCAAGCCAGTTCATCTCCCAGGTCCGTATCTGCACCTCAAGAGGTTCACCAGACGGCCCCACCACCGTGGAGTGGAGAGACTGATACATGTTGTTTTTAGGATTGGCAATATAATCGTCGAATTGACCGGGAATTGGCTTCCAGATTGTATGCACAATGCCCAAAACGGTATAACACAACGTGACGTCATCGACGATGATCCTCATAGCCAGAAGATCGTAGAGCTGATCCACCGATAAGCCCTTGCGATTCATCTTCTCAAGAATACTATAAAAGTGCTTGGCTCGGCCCTTGATAAGGGCTTCGATATCGTGCTCCTTAAGTCGAGCCTCCAGGACCTCGATAGCTTTTTTGATGGTTGTCTCTCGCTCGGGAAGCCTTTTCTGCACTTTCTTTTTGATCTCATAGTACATATCAGGGTCATAATACTTGAATGCCAGATCCTCAAGGGTCCTCTTCACCTGATAGATCCCCAGGCGATGAGCTAAAGGAGCGTAAATCTCCAGGGTCTCCTTGGCAATTCGCTGCTGCTTATCTCGACGAAGGACGCCTAAGGTCCTCATATTGTGAGTACGATCGGCCAGTTTGATGAGGACCACCCGTATATCCTTCGCCATGACGAGAAACATCTTTCGCAGGTTCTCCGCCTGGTAATCCTCGAAAGACTTGAAGGGAAGCTTTCCAAGCTTGGTGACACCGTCGACCAACACTGACACCTCAGCTCCGAAACTATTCGCCAGATCGTCCTTGGTCACGTGAGTGTCCTCTATACAGTCATGAAGCAAGGCGGCGTCCATGGTCTGAATGTCCATTTTCATCTCGGCCAGGATGGAAGCCACGTAGATACAATGGATGATATAGGGTTCACCAGTCCCCCGCTTCTGATCGCCGTGGGCCTCGGCTGCATACACCAGAGCCTCTCCCAGCTCCTTCAGCTCATCTGGGGTAAAGTATCGGGCGACCTTGGACCACAGCTCTTGCCAAGCAAATTTTACCGAAACTGATCGCTGTTGCTCAGGCAACCTCCCCATAAAACTGTCCCGAAGGGAAATGAGATTCCTTTTGCTGAACTTCTTGTGCTCCACCTCACTCATGGCCTCATCTCCCCTAAGCGCCATCGGCCAAAACTATCTTTTCCACCACAAATTGGAGACTCAGTCGCCCCTTCCACTCGTTCAGCCTTGGTCGATAGACCCATCCGTAAATATCCTCCATGGAGCAATGCTGACGAGCACCGTTGAAGGCCAGTAATGTCCCGGAGCCTACGTCAATCTTGCCGTGCAGCCCCCCCTTTCCCAAAGGCTGAAGCCGTTCTCCGCCCCTTCGGGGCACGAAAAACGCTGGAAAAGGATGGGAATGCCCAAAAGGGCCGATCCGACGGAGGTCATGCCATAATCCCATATCGAAGCGAGAGGGATCCCAGTCGATAACCACGTCAACCTTCTCCGGAGAGATAATCGCCTTCAAACGGCGGTCTAACTCGATCGTCAGGAGGTCCCAACGATCAGGAGTCACGGAAAAACCCGCAGCGTATTGGTGACCACCCCACCCCTCCAGAAGGTTGTCGAGATCCGAGAGAATCTGGACCGCATTACCTCCCTCAGGCACCCGCAGCGTACCACGAATACCGTTGCCGGAGGGAGCTGCCAGGGCAAAAGCCCGGTCATATCCGTAGCAAAGGCGACTGGCCACAGCGCTGAGGACTCCCACAGGCCAGCTCTCATCATAATGGACCTGCATCATCGATCTCTCGATTTTTTGTACTATCGTGGAGGTGATAGTTGCAGAAATTTCCTTCCGATGTTGGTTTAATTCATACAAATGAGCGACATCCCCGTTCCCCAAAACGACATCAAGCGCCCGATCTGCCACATCCAGACGACCAGCAGCATTCAGACAGGGAACGAGTTTCATGGACAAGGTCTCCTCGTCCAGGATCGCCGGCGAAACGGAAAGCCGCTGACAAAGTTCCAAAAGGCCAGGACGAGGCCGATTACGAAGGACATCAAGTCCCTGGCCGACCAAAGCACGGTTTAACGGTCCCAAGGGCATACAATCAGCTACCGTGGCGAGTGCAACAAGGTCAAGACGATCGAAGAGCCATTCCCGGGGAGCAACAGCACAGCGAAACGCCCAAGCCCAGAGGACCGCCGTGGCACATAGGCGACAAGCCTCTGCACACCCCCCTCGCTGGGGATTCACGAAGCCTGGAATTGCTATGACGTCTCCGTCCACTGAATGATGATCGAAAACGATCACGGTCATACCCGAACGGACAGCCTGGTCTATGGCCTCCACATCTTTGGAGCCACAATCCACAACGATCAGAGTCTGAAAGCCTTTAACCACGGCAGCCTGGATCACCCATCTGTGGACGCCATATCCCTCATTCTGCCGATGGGGAAGGTAATAGCTCACCGAGGATGCCCCAGAAAGGCCAGCGAGTTCAATAGCCAGTGCAGAGGAGGACACACCGTCCACGTCGTAATCACCATAAACCAGCACCTTCTGATTGGGAACTGCTTTGTTCCAAAGCTCGAGGGCCCGATCCACATCGGGCCCCAAATCCAGATTCTGAAGACTACCGGGCAGGTCATCAACCAACAAGGAGCTCAGCTTATCAGGATCGTCTCCCCAGCGGGAACGCATAACCGTAGCCAGCAGGTTGGAGCAGCCGAGATGAGTGGAAAGAGCAAGGGGATCATCGTCAACGGAGAGTCGCTGTATCTGCCGAGAAGAACATGTCGGGAGCATCCGGACAAAACACCTCCTCTTACGTGCATAAGTGGGAGAACTTCAAACCGTACTTCGTGAATATGACAGAAGGAGGGGAGCAGCAAGGCCCCCCTCCTTGACGATGTCTATTTCGAAACAGGAACCCCTGTGAACCACTCATCAAGAAGGGCACCAGCAATATAGATAGAGCTATAGGTTCCTATCACGATCCCCGTCATAAGAGCAAAAGAGAAGTTGGCCAGAACCGGTCCTCCCCAGATGTAGAATGCCAGAACAGGAAGAAACGTGGTCAGAGACGTGTTGATGGTCCGAGACAGCGTCTGGTTAATGGAGACGTTCATGAGGCCATCCACACCCCATCCCCGAAGGTGTTTCCAGTTCTCTCGAACCCGATCAAGAACGACAATGGTGTCGTTCAGAGAGTAGCCCACGATGGTCAAGATCGCGGCGATGAAGGTGATGGAAATCTCTCGTCCCATAAGACTAAACAGTCCCAAGGTAATTATAGTGTCATGAAGAAGAGCCACTACGCTAACCACAGCAAAGCGGAATTGGAAGCGGATGGTTATGTAGATCAGGATCCCCAGAAGAGCCACAAGCAACGCTACACAGGCTTCTCGACGAAGCTGCTCTCCCACAACAGGACCGACCTTTTCAAATCGAAGAACAGACAGACCGTTGAACTTGGCCTTAAGAGCATTTAAAACGTCCTTTCGAACCCCCTCTTCCTCTGCCTGGAGGCGAACGATAACTCCTCGATCACTGTAGGCCTGAATAACAGCCTTGCTCTGGCCAAGGTGCCCCAAGACACCACGGACTTCGCTGACCTGAACGGGAGCGGGGAACTCAAGCTGAAGCAGATTTCCTCCGGTGAAGTCAATACCAAGATTCAGCCCCCGAGTCAGCAAAAGCCCCAAACTCAGGAGAACGAGAAGGGCGCTCAATCCCAAGGCCTGACGGCGAAACCTCATAAAGTTGAACTTATACATCAGATTCGTATTCATCATCAACGGCCTCCCGTTACCTTCGACGTGCCAGGGAAGGAATGCTGTTGTGGCTCACCATGATCTGTAGCAGAACACGGGTTACCAAAACAGCGCTGAAGACGCTGGCGACGATACCAAAGGCCAAGGTCAAAGCAAAACCTCTGACGGGTCCACTTCCAAAATAATAGAGGACTGCCGCAGCGATCAAGGTAGTGATATTGGCATCCAAAATGGTTTTAAAAGCTTTTTTGAAGCCTGAATCCAAGGAAGCCAGAGGGGTTTTACCGTCTCTATACTCCTCTTTTACTCGCTCGTATATCAGGATATTTCCATCCACGGCCATGCCAATAGTCAAAATAATACCCGCGATACCCGGGAGGGTCAGCGTTGCCTTGAAGCTAATCAAAAGAGCAAAGAGGAGGAGCATAGTCACAACCAAGGCGACATCAGCAGCAAGACCAAGAACCCGGTAGTAGATAAGCATGAACAAAACGACGAGCACGCAGCCGATGAAGCCTGCCTTGAGACCAGCTTTGATGGAGTCAGTGCCCAAGGTTGGCCCCACGGAACGATTTTCCAGAACCTCGACGGGAACGGGCAAAGCTCCGGCTCGAAGCATAATAGCCAGGTTTCTGGCCTCTTCCGGTGAAAAACTACCGGAAATCTGGGCAGAGCCTCCACTGATCCGTTCCTGCACGACAGGAGCCGATACCACCATGCCATCCAGAACAATGGCGATCTGTTTTCCCACGTTGGTTTCCGTAGCCGCATCGAAAAGCTTAGCTCCGGTATCGTTGAACTCCAGACTTACTACAGGACGTCCCAGATTGTCGTAGGTCGCCTTAGCTCCCTTTAGATCCTTTCCGCTGACGTAGACCTCCCCCAGAAGGTATATCCTCCCAGAGTCATCGTCGGCCACAACGCCGCCACTTTTGGTTTCAGCTCGAGCCCGCAAGTCCTTTTCAAGACTGTCCCTTTGGGCCTTGACCTCGTTCCAGCGGGAGACGGCCCGCTCATATTCCTCATCGGAGTCGTAATTCTTCCTCTCAGCCTGAGGAGGCAGCGCAGCCGTGGCCTGGAGCACCTGCCGGAATTCCAGCAAAGCGGTCTTCCCGATAAGCTCCAGAGCCTGTTCGGGATTTTCAACTCCAGGGAGGTCCACGATCACTCGATTCTCGCCCTCTCTCTGGATAACGGGCTCAGAGACCCCATACTGATCAACTCGGTTTCTCAAAACCGCCAATAGACGTTCCACACTGTCATTGGTCAGGGGGTTCTCCGGTATCCCTTTGGCTTGCAGGAGAATGTGAGCCCCCCCCTTGAGGTCTAACCCCAAATGAACCCGTCCCTTAATCGGAAATACCGACGCCAGGGCAGCCACAACGACGACGGCAACTAAAGCTAACCGCCAACGATCCTTCTTTAACATAGAAACCCACTACCTCCTTGTGATACCCAACAGAGCATCAACGAAAAAGGAGTGGATGTTTTAATAGACACCCACTCCAAAACGATGGGCAAGTATCTACCGACTCTCGTCCACAGTCTCAGTTTTTTGGGGCCCCTTCTCCCCATCGTCGGAGTTGTTTTCGACTTTTGGAGCTTCCGCCTGGGGCACCTCATCGACCATCTTCGTGGAGATCGACCCTTTGAGAACCCTGGCTTTAACGCCATCAGCGATCTCCAGAATCAGACTGTCCTCCTTGACCTCCCGTACGGTACCGACGAACCCGCCTGCGGTGACCACTCGGTCACCTCTGCTCAAAGACCCCAAAAGCTGATCATGCTTCTTCTGGCGCTTCTTCTGTGGCCTGATGATGAAGAAGTAAAAAACGACCACGAAGATAACCAGAGGGAAAAACATCTGCATGGCCCCCGCCTGTCCGGCATTACCCAATGATACCGCCTCCTAATCATATGTTCGTTGCTCAGATTCCTTATTGTATCATGGCTTTACCGACTTTTACACACTCTGAACTCCGCCGTGTTTCAGGTAAAACAGAAGTTTTTCAAGCTCCACCGTAATATCCACAGAGTAGACGATCACCCCGTCGGGCACAACCACCGAAGTGGGAGAAAAATTCAGGATACCCTTGATTCGACCGGCTTTGATGGCGGAATCAACACACTGCTGAGCTGCATCTTTGGGAACGGTGAGAACGAGGATCTCGATATCAAGCTCGTCAATTATTCGAGGCATATCGGCGACATGATAGCATCGTCGTCCCCAAAAAACTCTCCCCACTTTCGTCTCCGCCACGTCAAACAGGGCCACGATTTCGTACTTTTCCGAGATAAAAGCGTTGTGATCCACAAGGGCCTCTCCCAGACGCCCCACTCCCACTAAACCGATATTCCACTTCTGGGGTTGAGACAAAATCTCTGAGATATGCTCTCGAAGACGATCTACGTCGTACCCAACACCTCGCTTTCCTATTTCTCCAAAATAGGAAAGATCTTTTCGAACCTGGCTGGCCTTCAATCCCAGCATCTCCCCCATCTCCTTGGACGAAACAACGTGTACGCCCTCGGAGTTCAAACGATCCAGAAGTCTTCGATACTGGATGAGACGTTCTACAGTGGGCTCAGCAACCTTCATGCTCCTCCCCTTTCGCAAAACAATCGATAGAACAGCAAATTACGCCCAGCCCCTACCTGGCAAACCGAAGGCCATACCGACCAGCATACGGAGCGTGATGTCCGACGGCCTCTTCGATCCTGAGAAGTTGATTATATTTGGCAACCCGATCAGTCCTGGCAGGAGCTCCCGTCTTGATCTGACCGGCAGAGATTGCAACGGCTAAATCGGCAATGAACGTGTCGGCAGTCTCCCCGGAACGATGAGAAATCACGGTAGCAAAACCGGCCTCTTTGGCTCGGGCGATGACCTCCAGCGTTTCTGTCAAAGTCCCAATCTGGTTGAGCTTGATAAGCACCGCCGTAGCCGCCTTCTCCTCAATCCCCCGGTTCAGACGCACTCTGTTGGTAACAAAAAGATCATCACCGACGATCTGTACTCTTTCCCCAAGGGTTTTGGTCATCAGAGCGAAGCCCTCCCAGTCGTCCTCGGCCATGCCGTCCTCAATGGAGACGACGGGGTAGGTACCGCAAAGCTCTTTGTAGTAGTCGTTGAGCTCGGCAGAGGTAAAGACCTTCCCTTCACCGGCAAAGCTGTAGCGACCATCGGAATAGATCTCGGTTGCAGCCACATCCACAGCGATGCCTACTTGTTCTCCCGGGGAGTACCCCGCTTTCTCTATCGCCTCTACCAAGACATCAAACCCCTCACGATTACTCTCCAGGTTGGGAGCAAATCCTCCCTCGTCACCCAAGGCAGTAGAGTAGTCCTTGGCCTTGAGCATGGATTTTAAGGTATGGTAGATCTCCACGTTGATTCGAAGAGCTTCGGAGAAGCTCCCAGCTCCGTAGGGCATGATCATGAATTCCTGAATATCTAGGTTGTTGTCGGCATGAGCGCCACCGTTGATGACGTTCATCATTGGAGTAGGAAGGGAGAAAGGCCCTAAACCGCCCAGATACGCCCACAGAGGCATTTCATAGTATTCGGCCGCAGCCCGGGCCACCGCCATAGAGACCCCCAGGATAGCGTTGGCGCCCAGGGTTCCTTTATTGGCGGTTCCATCCAGATCAATCATTGCCTCATCGATATAGGCTTGCTCAGAGACATCCATTCCAACGATCTCCGAGGCTATTTTTTCGTTCACATTCTCGACGGCTTTTAAAACGCCCTTGCCCAGGAACCGATGCCCCCCATCCCGAAGTTCCACCGCCTCGAAACTACCGGTAGAGGCTCCAGACGGAACAGCAGAGCGCCCCACGATACCGCATTCCAATCCCACCTCCACCTCCACGGTGGGATTCCCTCTGGAGTCCAAAATCTCTCTACCGTGTATCCCGATGATGGTACTCATCGTTCATCGCTCCTTTCCATAAAATAAACACTATCGCTTCACTCGCCCTCCCAAAGCCTGGTCTCAGGCTCAACCTGCCGATCCTCCAGCAACGCATAGGGGGCGCCTCTTTTTCTTTTTAAAAGGGCCTCATCGTCCACCAGTACCCGAACGATCAAGAGTCTTCGAGGAAAGGCAATGTCCACCGTATCTCCCGATCGAACCACCGTGGATGGTTTCACCTTCCGCCCGTTAATTCGCACCGCTCCAACAGTGACTATCTCCTGGGCCACGGTCCGACGTTTCACCAGCCGGGCAAGCTTCAGATAGAGGTCGATCCTGATAGCCATAGAGACCTTCCCTTACGACATGTAGTCCCGAAGAGGAATACTACGGCTAGGATGTCGTAACTTTCTCAAAGCCTTGGCTTCAATCTGTCGAATTCGCTCGCGAGTTACACCAAATTGACGCCCGACATCCTCCAACGTGTAAATTTGACCATCTTCGAAGCCGAAACGAAGTCGAAGAACTTCCTTCTCCCGATCGGTCAAGCTCTCCAGAACGCTCTCTAAATGCCCCCTGAGAAATTCCATTGAGGTGGAGTCATCTGGACTTATCATGTCCTTATCTTCGATGAAATCCCCCAACTGGCTATCTTCCTCCTCCCCCACAGGTGACTCAAGGGATATGGGCTCCTGAGCTATCTTTCGGATCTGAACCACCTTGGCAGGATCAATTCCCATCTCGGCAGCAATTTCATCGTCGGTAGGTTCCCGCCCAAGATTTTGAACCAAACTCCGAGACACGCGCATAACCTTGTTGATGGTCTCCACCATGTGGACCGGAACCCGTATGGTTCGAGCCTGATCTGCGATGGCTCTGGTAATGGCCTGTCGAATCCACCACGTAGCATAGGTACTGAACTTGTAGCCTCGAGTGTAGTCAAATTTCTCAACCGCGCGGATCAGTCCCAGATTTCCCTCCTGAATCAGGTCTAAAAACAGCATTCCCCGCCCCATGTATTTCTTGGCAATACTCACTACCAACCGCAGGTTGGCCTCAATCAGATAGGACTTGGCCTGTCCGTCACCAGCCTCGATCCTCTTGGCCAGCTCAACTTCCTGGGACTGGTTCAGAAGGGGGATGTTACCGATCTCCCGAAGGTACACCCTAACTGGATCACTACCACCGATGAGATTCTCGCCACCCTCTGAGTTGGCACAAACAGCCATAGGATTGTCCTCAGGCTTATCAGCTCCCTGGATATCGATGTCCAACGCCATAAGGTTCTCGTATATTCTTCTCAGCAGGGCCTCGTTGAGGCTCTGGGGTGTCATATGCCGCTCAATATCCTCTTTGGTAACGTACCCCTTACTCTGTCCCTCCAGAAGTATGTTTTTGATCTTATCAAGATACTGATCCAACATGGCCTCGGTACCATCCATCCCGATATTCAGATCACCCTGAGAATCGACAAGGCGCTCCATACGTGGCCCCCCCCCTTCATGCCCGGAAACCCTTTTGAGACACCAACCGCTGTCGTACCTGTTCAAGTTCCTGAATATCTGCAACATCGGCCTCGCCCCTGAGAAGTTTTACACGAAGTTCATTATACCGCATTTGAGCTTTTTGGCGATAGAGGATTTGACAAAAATGCCTCCACTTCCAATGAAGATCGTGATCGAACTCGTCAAGGTAAGAACCGCCCTTGGCCAAGACGAAGAGAGGAAAGGTATCATTCATACTCAGCCAACGTTTCTCCAAAAAGGCCGGAGATTCCCCCGAGAGGATAGCCCCTGCCATCCTCTTAAGCCGAGAATCGGAAAGAAAAGGCAGCACTTTGTCTGCAGAGATCCGTTTTCGAAGGGATGCTTCCTCCCAAAGTAACGTAACCACAGCGATCTCAGGCAAAGGAGGAGGAGCCTCATCCTCAGGAAGAATTTCTTCCTCGCTCGCAAAAGACGATCGAATGGGACGGGAATCCTTTCGTCGGCAGTCCAAAGCGTCTAAAACCTCCAGCTCCCGCACACCTAACAGAGCCGCCAAGAGGGGAAGATGGGGCGATATCTCCACGGGCTCCACCTGGGCCAGTCCATCAAAAAGACCGCTGATGGCGCCCTTTCTCGTCTTGGGATCCTCAATAAGAGGTGTCGAAAGGCGAATGTGATATTCCACGAGTGGCAAAGCCTTTTTAAGACACCCTTCGAACCGTTCGACTCCTCCTGAAGCACTCAGAAGATCGTCGGGATCCTCCCCCTCAGGGAGAGAGACAACCCACACGGAGAGTCCCGCCTTCTGAAGGACATACATCCCCCGTAAAGCCGCAGCCTGACCGGCTCCGTCGGCATCATAGCAGATGTAGGTTCGATCAGCTAGACGACGAAGAACCTCGGCCTGTTCCTCCGTCAGAGACGTTCCAAGGGTCGCCACCGTTTGCGTAAAGCCTTTCATATGGAGCCTCAGGGCATCCATATACCCCTCGACCAGAATGGAGTGTCCCTTCTCCCGAATGGCTGCCCTGGCTTTGTCAATCAGATACAGGGTTTTTCTCTTGCTGTAGATATCCGTCTCGGGGCTATTCAGATATTTGGCACCATCGCCGTCGATAATTCGACCACCAAAAGCGACCAAGCGACCGGAGATGTCTCGAATCGGAAAGATTACCCGGCCTCTAAACCGATCATAGAGCCCCCGCTCGCTTCGGATCACAAGACCGCACCGCTCCATCGGCTTCAAAGCTATTCCCCGTTTCGGAAGTTCCCTTGTGAGAAAATTCCAGGAGGGAGGGGCCCATCCAAGCTCAAAAAAACTTTGGCTCTCTGGAGATACATCCCGACGATCCAGGTATCCCTGAGCGGTCAAGCCCTGGCGATCATGGAGACATTTCTGAAAGAGAGAACAGGCTGCTTCCATAACGTCGAACAGGTTGGATGTTTTTCCCTTGCCTGAACGTGCCTCAAGAGAGACCCCCGCTCTCCGAGCCAGAAGCTCCAGAGCCTCGGGAAACGACACCCCTTCTCGCTCCATAACAAAACTGAACAGATCGCCTCCCTTGCCACATCCAAAACAATGCCAGCTCTGACGCTCCTGGGAGACATGAAACGACGGGGTCCTCTCATCATGAAAAGGACAGAGCCCCTTGTAGTTTTTGCCGCTTTTGGTGAGTCTGACGTACTCGCCTATCACGTCCACCACATCAAGTCGGGCTTTGATACGTCCTACATCGTCTCCCACAGGCTATCACCTCCTTTTTCATCAATAAAAAACGGGGAGAGCTTTCGCCCTCCCCGCATGGATTATTCTCGACGTTCTCAGCCTACTTGGAGGAGCCCCTACAGGAACAAGGGGGCCATAACAACGGCCACGACAGACATAAGCTTGATAAGGATATTCAGGCTAGGCCCGGAGGTGTCCTTGAACGGATCGCCCACCGTATCGCCAACTACTGCGGCAGCGTGTTGCTCGGTCCCCTTGCCACCGTGATGCCCTTCCTCGATGTATTTCTTGGCATTATCCCAAGCACCACCCGAGTTGGACATGAAGATAGCCAGCATAACACCTGTGACGATTGCACCGCCCAGAAGGCCTCCCAAAGCCTCGGGACCGAGGAAGACTCCCACCAAAACAGGGCAAACGATGGCGAGAAGACCGGGAACAATCATTTCCTTCAGGGCAGCTCCCGTAGAGATCTCCACACAGCGTTCGTACTCAGGACGAGCGCTCCCCTCCATTATGCCCGGAATCTCCCTGAACTGGCGGCGAACCTCGTCTATCATATGTTCAGCAGCCCTTCCGACGGCCTGAATGGTCAGAGCACTGAAGAGGAAGGGCAACATACCACCCAAGAAGAGACCGGTCATGACCGTGGGATTGCTGAGGTCGATAGACTCCAGGTTGACAGCCCCAGCGTAGGCAGCAAACAGAGAAAGAGCGGTAAGAGCAGCCGATCCTATAGCCAGTCCCTTGCCCATAGCGGCGGTCGTGTTCCCCACAGCGTCCAGTTTATCGGTGATCTTCCTGACCTCGGGAGGTAACTTACTCATCTCGGCAATACCACCAGCGTTATCGGCGATGGGTCCATAGGCATCCACGCTCAGAGTCATACCAGTGATGGAAAGCATGCCGACAGCAGCACAGGCAATTCCGAAGAGCCCTCCAAATGAGTAGCTCACCATGGTGGCCACACAGATCATGATCACAGGAACCACGGTGGAGATCATCCCCACGGCAATACCCGACAGGATTGTGGTGGCGGACCCCGTCTCGGTAGCCTGAGCGATCTTTTGTACCGGCTTATAGTCGGAGGACGTATAGACCTCGGTCACCCAGCCGATGAGGACACCGACAAGAATCCCTGAAAGGACACTCCAAAACAGGTCGATCTTGCCCAACATGAGTTTGGTGGCGAGGAACGCACCCACGATCATGATCCCGCCAGTGAGGAAAGTTCCCTTTCGAAGGGCGACTTGGGCGTTTCCCCCCTCCTTTACCCGGACGACGACCGTTCCAAGAATCGCGGACACGATGCCAAGACCGGCTAAAACCAGAGGATAGGCCACTCCAACAGCCCCCGCTACCACCACACCGATGGCCATGGCAGCGATGATGGAGTTGACGTACGATTCAAAGAGGTCAGCTCCCATGCCGGCGATGTCGCCCACATTGTCACCCACGTTGTCGGCGATAGTAGCCGGGTTTCTGGGATCGTCCTCGGGGATCCCCGCCTCGACCTTGCCCACCAAGTCAGCTCCGACATCGGCCGCTTTCGTGTAGATTCCCCCCCCCACACGGGCAAACAAAGCGATGGAGCTGGCACCAAAACCGAAGCCCGTGATGACACTGGGATCTCGGTACAGGAAGTAACAGATCAGGATACCGATAACACCGAGGCCGACCACGGCCATGCCCATAACGCTCCCGCCCTTAAAGGCCACGTTCAGTGCGGCGTTTGTCCCCCGAGTTGCGGCATACGCAGTCTTGCCATTGGACTTGGTGGCAACGTTCATGCCAATATAGCCAGCAACAGCACTACACCCGGCACCAAGGACGAAAGCCAAGGCAACAGGAAGGCCCAGCTTCCACGTCAAAAGCAAAGCGACCACGATAACGAAGGGAAACAACCAGCGATATTCCCTGTTCAAAAAGGCCATAGCCCCTTGGTGAATGATCTCCGAGAGCTCGTTGACCCTCTCGTTATCTACTCTGAAACCGTTGACCTTACGATACGCTCCAGTTGCATAGAGCAGGGCCAGGATGCCGGACAACCCGACAAGAACAAGCGTGTATCCCATTATACGAAAACCTCCTCCTCGTTCTCTACCATCACACATCTTCGCAAAGACTCTCCTTGAGGATTCCACTGCCTCAAAGTACTTAACATTATATCAAGGCCTCGCACAAAGACAAGCTAACAGGGCTACTCCCACTCCACAGTGGCGGGCGGTTTGCTCGTAATATCGTAGACAACCCGATTGATACCGGGGACCTCGTTGCAGATCCTGGTGGAGATTCGATCCAACACATCCAAAGGAAATCGAAACCACTCAGCGGTCATGCCGTCGGAGGACGTGATGGCCCGAAGAGCAAGGACCCGGGCGTATGTCCGATCATCGCCCATCACCCCCACAGTGTACACCGGCAAAAGCACGGCAAAAGCCTGCCATATTTGGTCATACAGGCCAGCTTTTCGTATCTCGCCCAGATAGATTCGGTCAGCTTTCCTCAAGATATCCAGCTTCCCTTGAGTGATCTCACCCAGACATCGAACGGCGAGTCCGGGGCCAGGGAAGGGATGTCGCGAGATGATGGCCTCGGGAACCTTCAGAAGTCGTCCGATGTGTCGAACCTCATCCTTGAACAGATCCCGAAGAGGCTCGAGAACCCGGAGATCCATGTCTTCCGGCAAGCCTCCCACGTTATGATGGCTCTTGATAACCGCTGCAGAGACGCCCTGATGACCGCTCTCAATCACATCAGGATACAGGGTTCCCTGAAGAAGCCAGCGAGCTCCGGAGATGTTCGAGGACTCCTCTTCGAACACTCGAACGAAGAGCTCACCGATGACCTTTCTCTTACGCTCAGGATCGGTAATCCCCTCCAATGCCTTGAGAAAACGGCACGAGGCATCCACATAACGGACATTCAGGTCCATAGCCTGATAGCTCTCCAAAACCTCCTGAGCCTCCCGGTCTCGCATCATGCCAGTGTTCACAAAAATACACCGTAACCGATCCCCAAGTGCTCGAGATACGAGAGCAGCGGCCACCGATGAGTCCACACCGCCGGAGAGGCCACAGATCACGGTATCGTCCCCAACGGAGGATCGAATGGCCTGAACAGAGCTCTCGATCCAATCTCCCAGATTCCAGTCGCCAGAACAACGGCATACGGAAAACAGGAAGTTTGAGAGCATAGCAGAGCCATGCTCCGTATGGGCAACCTCGGGATGATACTGAAAAGCCAGGATGGAGTTATCGGGGGTTCGAAAACCAGCGACCACCCCATCATCAGTCTCAGAGAGGAGAACCGTCTCATCGGGAATTTTCTCCACATCGTCGCCGTGGCTCATCCAGACCTGGGTTCGATCAGGCACCCCATCGTAGATGGGGCTTTCACGATCGACAACGACAATATGGGCCCGACCATATTCCCTCCTGGTGGATGAGCGAACTGAGCCACCCATAACCCGACAGATATACTGCATACCGTAGCAGAGACCAAGGACAGGAACACCCATCCTCAGGATATCGCCATCGATTACAGGCGCATCGTCCTCCAACACGCTCCTGGGACCACCTGATATGACGATCCCCTTGGGGCTTCGAGCCCGAACATCCTGAACACGAACGTTCCAAGGCAGGATCTCACTGTGGACCTTGAGCTCTCTGATTCTTCGGGCGATCAGCTGAGTAAACTGAGAGCCGCAGTCCAAAATGACGATGTTATCCATGAGTATTCACGTCCTCCCACGTTATCCAGTGCCATAGATATTCGTCGTACACAACACTCATGATACCAGAAAGAAGGGATTCAGGGAGTGCCGTTCATAACGGAAAAGGAACCCCCGGCACAGCCGGAGGTTCCTTTTGATGTCGCTTATTTTACTGTTAGTACATACCGCCCATACCGCCGGGCATTCCACCAGGCATTCCACCACCCATGCCTTCGTTCTTCTCCTCAGGCTTATCAGCGATCAAGGCCTCGGTGGTCAGGACCATCTTAGCCACAGATGCGGCGTTCTCCAAGGCACTTCTGGTCACCTTGACTGGATCGATGATACCGGCTTTGATCATGTTCACGTACTCGCCCGTGGCGGCATCCAAACCGAAACCGTCCTCCAACCCCCGAACCTTCTCGACAACCACATCGCCCTGAAGCCCCGCATTGGTCGCAATGAGGTGCAACGGGGATGCAAGAGATTTGAGCACCAGGCTCGCGCCGGTCTTCTCATCACCGGACAGAGAGTCGATCTCCTTAGCCAAGGCGTCGATACAGCTCACCAGTGCCACACCACCACCGGCCACAATACCCTCTTCAACAGCGGCCCGGGTAGCCGACAGAGCGTCATCGATCCTAAGCTTAAGCTCTTTTTGCTCGGTCTCCGTGGCAGAGCCAACCTGAATCACGGCCACACCCCCAACGATTTTGGCGAGCCGCTCCTGAAGTTTCTCTTTATCGTAGTCGGAGGTGGAATCCTCAAGTTCCTTACGGATCTGAGCGGCACGTTTCCTGATATCATCGGAGTTTCCAGCCCCCTCGACGATGGTCGTCTCTTCCTTGGTGACCCGGACTTTCTTGGCCTGTCCCAGCTTGGACAGCTCCACGTTCTCCAATTTCTCGCCCAAGTCGGCAGTAATAACCTCGCCTCCGGTGACGATGGCGATATCCTGAAGCATGGCCTTACGACGCTCGCCAAATCCGGGAGCTTTGACAGCGGCCACCTGCATGGTCCCGCGCAGTTTGTTGACGACGAGAGTCGCCAGGGCTTCACCCTCCACGTCCTCGGCGATAAGGAGAAGAGGTTTACCTGTCTGGACGACCTTCTCCAGGATAGGAAGCACGTCCTTGATATTGCTGATCTTGGCATCGAAAACAAGGACATACGCATCCTCAAGGGACGCCTCCATCCGCTCGGGATCGGTAACCATATAAGGACTGATATAGCCCTTGTCGAACTGGAGGCCCTCAACGGTCTCCAGGGTGGTCCCCATGGTCTGGCTGTCCTCGACGGTGATAACGCCGTCCTCGCCGACCTTCTCCATGGCCTCAGCGATAAGCTTACCCACAACACTGTCGTTGGCCGAGATGGAGGCAACCTGACTGATCTCGGACTTGCCCTTCACCTGAATGGACTTTCTCTTGAGTTCCTCGGTGATGACGGCTACAGCTTTTTCAATACCGCTTCGAAGGAATATGCCGTTGGCACCGGCAGCGACGTTCTTCATACCCTCGTGGATAATCTCCCGAGCAAGGACCGTGGCAGTGGTCGTTCCGTCGCCGGCGACGTCGTTGGTCTTGGAGGCGACCTCCTTGACGAGCTGGGCACCCATGTTTTCGTATGGATCGTCCAGCTCAATCTCCTTGGCGATGGTCACGCCGTCGTTGGTGATCGCAGGAGAGCCGAACTTCTTCTCCAGAACTACGTTGCGCCCCTTGGGGCCCAGAGTTACACCGACGGTATCGGTAACCTTGTCGACGCCGCGCTCCATGGCGCGACGGGCTTCTTCACCGAAAGAAAGAATTTTGGCCATTTGTTAAAACCTCCCGTTTTTCTCGCACAGACCGAAAATATCCGGTCTACTTCTCAATGACAGCGAGGACATCCCGCTCGCTGAAGATTACGTACTCATCACCATCGATCTTGACCTCGGTTCCAGCGTACTTACTGAAGATGATCCGATCACCGACCTTAAGCTCAAGAGGGAGCTTCTGACCATTCTCCAGGACTTTTCCGCTACCAACGGCGACGACCTCGCCCTCCTGGGGCTTTTCTTTGGCCGTATCAGGCAGGAAGAGACCCCCTTTGGTCTTTTCCTCACTGGTGACGACTTTGACGACGATGCGATCTGCAAGTGGTTTGAGATTCACGCTAAATGCCTCCTTAAGAATATCTCTGACGATATTAGCACTCAACAACTACGAGTGCTAATCGACTTATGGAATGATACGGCGGAAGCTCCTAAATCTCAACAGGGGATAGAGGCAATTAAAGTGGATTAGAAGACATAATAAGCCTTTTTCTCCGTTTTACCTCTTATTTTTTCCATAATCACAATTGGTCAAACACCGTCGATTATGCTCCAAGAGGGAGCCGGTGCCAGCTCCAGACCAGATCGTCGCCCTCGATGCCAGCCATGATAGGCAGCAGCGGCGATCATAACGGCATTGTCGGTACAATAAAAGAGATCGGGAACAAACGTTTTCCACCCTTTCTTGGTCTGAAGCACTTCCCGAAGGGCGCTGTTAGCTGCCACCCCTCCGGACAAAGTTACCGATCGAACACCGGTGAGCTTTGAAGCTAATTCAAGCTTTCCCATAAGGGAGCGCACGACCGCCAACTGGAAGGAAGCACAAATATCCTCCAGGGGAAGAGAGACCCCCTGTGATCGGAGGCGATCAACCTGCCAGAGAACCGCCGTCTTCAGACCACTGAAGCTGAACTCTACACTATCAGACCTACCTAAAGGGACGGGGAACTCGAATGCCTTCGGGTTGCCTGAGCGAGCCAGTTGATCGATAACCGGCCCTCCGGGGTAGGATAATCCCAGTAGTTGGGCCACTTTATCGTAGGCCTCTCCAGCAGCATCATCACGGGTCTCTCCAAGGAGCTCGTATCGTCCCAAGTCCTCCACCAAAACGATCTCGGTGTGCCCTCCAGAGACGAGCAGGGACAAAAAAGGCGTTTCAAGGTCGGGGTGGTTCACCACATTAGCGAAAATATGCCCTTCAAGATGATTGACTCCCAGTAAAGGGGTTTTCCACGCCTGGGCCAGGCCCTTCGCTCCCATACACCCAACCAACAGCGACCCCATGAGACCAGGACCAGCGGTCACAGCGACCAGATCGATCTCCTTGGAGGGATCGACAATTCCCCCGTCCTTAAGAGCCCGATGAATTAAAGGAAGAAACGCCTCCAGGTGCATCCTGGAGGCGTACTCTGGAACCACACCGCCGAAGTCGGCATGGCACTCAACCTGAGACGACAACACAGAGGCCCGAATGACTCTCTGCCCCTCCAGGATGGCCACCGCCGTATCGTCACAGCTGCTCTCAATGGCCAAGGTTACGAACGACACAGGATCACCGTCCGCACCCGCTGCATCCACTGCACGAGCCACCACAGGATTTGGATTTGAACTGCTCTCCGCTCACGTGGATCAGCACCGACGCGCCACAATGAGGACATCGATTCTCTCGTTTACAGCTCTCGAAGCGGGCATCGCAGGATGCGCATTGAAAAACGTGCATTTTCACCTCACCTCCTTGGGACCGTCCACTCAGTTGCAAACGTTCCGTAGGAGATCGTGATCGTCCTGCCCGGAAGCACCGATTTCTTAGGAACCGAGATTGCCAAGGTTGCCTCCGTACCAGATGCCAAATCCCCCACGTTCTGAAAATCTTTCCTGGTCAGGACATCATCCTCGGTAAGTCTGTAATCTCCAATAATGATCTCCGTTGGATCGAAAATCCAATTTTTTTTGGCCTCATAATGAACTAAAAAAAAACCCCGCCCGCCTCGACGAGCCCTGGTCTCATATTGATTGTTCCAACTCACCCATGAAGGCAACGAGGCCCCCTGCTCTCTGACGGCATTGCAGGCTCGTCGATCCATATAGATCAGGGTAATCCGTCCCCTGGCTCCCAAGATCATATCGCCGAGAACCTGCCCTTCTACCCAAAGGGAAGCTAAGCGATCCTGAACTATTTTCTCTTGGGAGTCGGTCGCCCCAAACAGGGAAGTCGAGCCAAACATCAACACGCAAAGCAGCCCCCATAAAAAGATCGCTGATTTTCTCATGTCATCATTCCCCTTCTCATGTTTTTTTCTTCTTTGTACAAGCCTCCCTGATCCACACCAATTCAGGGAACCTCATCAACATCGCTACTGTCAGGTAGGCTAAGGCGCCAACACCTGAAAAAATCAGGAACCAGAGAGAACGGACCCCCAGCCCCCTATGTACAGGATAGGACCACAAGCAAGTCATCGTTTCCGCCCCCAGATAGAGAGCTCCGAGGGCTCCAATCATTCGAATCACCCAAGCCACCTGAAAAACCTCTATGGAGTGATCAAGGCTCCGTCTCAGCAGAACAATTCCGACCCCCGCCGAACAGGAAAAGGCCAAGGAAGACGCCAGAGCCAGACCGGCAACCCCCAGAGGACTCAGAAGGAGTACACTGAACCCCAGTGTTGCGGCCACGCTGGATACCGTCACGACAATAGCCTGCTTTGGCAGTTTGCTGGCATAGAGAGCCCTCATGATCACCGTAGTGCATGCCATGCCCGGAAGTCCCAGGGCATACATAGTTAAGACCTGAGCTGTATTCTCCCAAGCCCACTTGTCGAATGCCCCCCGATAAAATAAAAGGTGAACCACCGGAGAGGCCACCAGGCAGGCGCCCAAGGTTATCGGTAGAATAGCAAACAGAGCAAAACGCACCGAGTCCCTGACGGTCTGAACAAAAGCTTCCTCTCCCCGAAGAAGGCAGCGGGAGAGCTCGGGAAGAACAGCCTGCGATATAGCGATGACCACGAGCCCCAGAGGAAGTTGGATCACCCTGTTGGCGTAGTTGAGGATTGAGATCGCACCATCCTGAAGAAATGACCCCAATACCCGGCTGATGACAGGATTGATCTGATTGAGGGACAGTCCGGCAGCATAGGGCAAAAAGAGGGCCAACATCCGCCGAAGATCCCGGTCCCCCCGATCAGGAGGAGCCGGAACCAAGGCAATGCCCTCCTGACAGGCCACCCCCACCTGGAGAGCCATCTGAAGAAGCCCCCCAAAGAGCACCGCCCATACGAGGCTCCACACACCCATCCTTGACGCCCCAAGCAGGACCACCATAATATAAGCGATGTTCGACAATGCGGGAGCTACAGCTGGAACGAAAAACCGATCCAGGCTGTTGAGAACCCCCATCGCCAGAGCAGCGACCGAGACCAAAAGAAGGTATGGAAACATCCACCTGGTTAAGGAGACGGCCAGGGCGGCTTTCTCCCGATCAAACCCCGGGGCCATGAGATTCACCAGCCACGGGCTCATCATAATCCCAAGGACGATCACTGCAAGACAGGAGAGTAACAGAACGGTCAAAGCCTGCTGCGCCAGAGCCCGGCCACGCCCTCGACCGGAGTGCTCCATGGCTTGGGTAAACACCGGGACAAAAGCGGCGGATAGAGCCCCCTCGGCCAACAACTGTCGGGCAATATTCGATAAAGTGTACGCCACGTAGAAAGCATCGAGGCCTCGGGAAGCTCCAAAAAGGGCGGCGGTGATGATCTCCCGAACGAGACCAAGGACTCGACTCGTCAAGGTTCCGATCATCATCGTTAAAGCATTTCGTACCATACGGGAGAGACTGCTGGACACGGTGTTCCTCCGATCTGACGAGAGAACGAGACGAAAGGCGGCAAGCATGAGTATACCTATGATATGGGGCCTGGGGAATGAACTCCGCGGTGACGACGCCGTGGGCGTGTGGATTTCGGAGCGGTTGCGTCAGGATCCGTCCCTGAAAGGTCTCGTCCACACATGCTTCACCGTACCGGGAAATTACGTCGCCGTCCTGCGACGAGAACGTCCCGAACGCCTGATCCTCGTCGACAGCGCCGATATGGGGCTTCCCCCCGGTTCGGTGCGACGCCTTCCTCTGGGACGAACCGCCGACGTGTCCTTCAGCAATCACGACATGCCGTTGGAACTCATGCTGGCCTCTTTCTCTGTATCGGTAACGGTCATCGGCATCCAGCCCCAACGAACTGACCTGGGGGCACCCTTGACAGAAGCGGTTTTAAACTCAGCTCAGGAAGTTCTTGAGGCCCTGAGAAACGACGACCTGGATCGTTTTCCCTTTCTGGAAGTTACCACGTAAATCGCTCGCCCAAGTAGAACTTGCGGGCCACCTCGCTCTGGGCAACGGTCTCAGGAGCTCCCTCAATGACGATCTTCCCGCGATGGATGAGAGAGGCTCTATCGGTAATTGCCAACGTGTCCCGAACATTATGATCTGTGATCATGATACCGTACCCCTTGTCTCTGAGGCCTAAGACGATCTGTTGAATATCGTACACTGCAATGGGATCGATCCCGCTGAAAGGCTCATCCAAAAGAAGGAAATCGGGCATAATGGCCAGACATCGGGCAATTTCAAGCCGACGCCGCTCTCCACCACTCAGGGCATACCCCGCCACCCCCACCAACGCCTCAAGCCCGAGGTCGTCAATGAGCCGCTCAGCAATCTGGCGCCTCTGAGCCGTCGGAAGTCGGCGCTCTTCAAGAACCAAATCGAGATTTTCCCGAACAGTCAGGTTGCGAAACACCGAGCTTTCCTGGGAAAGATAGCCCACGCCTATCCGGGCACGTCGATATACGGGGAGCTCTGTGATATCCTGATCATCCAGAAACACCCGACCAGAGTCAGGACGAACAAACCCCACCACCATGTAAAAGCTCGTCGTCTTTCCCGCACCGTTCGGTCCAAGGAGTCCGACAATGCTTCCCATAGGGATCTCCAGGCTGACCCCCGCGACGACCTCCCTGCGTTTATAGCTTTTGGAAAGTCCTTCAGCTCGAAGAATCGTTCCCTCCTGCTTCCTGGTTCTTTCCGTTTCTTTATTCGACATCGAAGGTAACCCGAGGCTTTCCCTTGGCCTCAATCTTCCCCGTCGCCGGATAGTACACCACATTCTGAGCCGAGATCCGCCGTCCATCCTGAACTGCCAGGGCACCGCCACTCATGACGACAGTTCCCCGTCCCCGGGCATAGACAGCCTTTCCGCCTGAGATATGAGAGAGCTTCCCATCCTTGCGGTTGACGATCTCCAAACGAACGCTTCCCTCAGCCTCAAACTCCTCAAGCCCCTCATCGTCCAAGGCCCCGCGGATCGTCTGACAGGAGAGGATTATTCCCTCAGATTGATCCTCAAATCGTTCCACCTTGGTGGCGATAAACCGATCCCCCACAAGCTCAGCATCGTAGCAAATTAATCGACTCTGTCCAAAATGGCCATCCACCGACCCAACCATGGCCAGCCGTCTCGGCGAAGAAAAAGAGGCCTTCAGCTCCTGACACGAAAAAGAAAGGGGTTGACCTCTCCATTCACCGTCCGCCATCACATTCCCCCACATACGAGCCGTGTTTTTCCTGTAATTCCCCTCACACCGATCGGAGGTCACGGACATTCTCTCCTCTCGAAGCGTCACATGTCCCGATCCCCGAAGCAACTCTGTCTCGGTATCGAAAACCATCCTGTCGGCGGTCAATTGTACTCTACCGGCTTGGAATCCCTGCCCCCACGCCACGGGAGCAACCCACAGGATGGAAAACACGATCAGAGGCAGGATTCGCTTAGTCATCATCTGCAACCCCCTGCATTGATTCCGAAGGTCTCCATCCCAGAGCACCCAATCGTTCCACCGTCTCCTCAATTTGGAGCCGGGTGTAAAAACCTCGTTGGACTATCCGTTTTATAGCCCGAGAGATCATCTCCTCTCCATACCACAAAGAAACAGATTTTTCCAGCAGATCTTTATGAGGCCCTTTCTTCCGGATGCGACAATAGACCACGAAAGGAGCTTGCCCATCTTTAGGGACCCTATGACGCCGTATATATCCAGCGTTCAGTTTTCTGATATCCACGACTATCGGATCCACGGCAGCTCTGGCTGCCTCCATTTCGTCGAAGACATGGGCAATTTTCTCGTAGTTTACTATCTCGACAGCCAAGACATTCAGAAAATACCCCTCAAGGCGAATCGTTCTCTCTCTCTCCATACGCCACAGCCCCTCCTTCCGCTCGGATCAAGATTATCGCTTCACAGGCTCAAAAGACCTCATATGTACAGATTTATATTATATTTAGAGGAAACGTCCTACACTCCTGTTTTTTCAAAAACTCGACACACAAAAACCACAGGCAGGTCACACGCACAAAGAAATACATTCAACAAAAAGCCCTTATATTACAGACAAAGTCCCAATAGATAAGTCCGTCATACGTTGCGTCGGGGTCCAGGTTCTCACCAGATACATTCGCTTATGAAAAAATCGCACTATTTTGCTTGCCCAAGATTAGATAAAGATGTACAGACATCTCCTATGGAACTGCAAGTCTGAAACTAAAAATGGTCGAGCTAAAAAAGCTCTAGTTTGTGGGAAGCTGATATTTCAAAGGGTTGCACCTTCAGAAATCTCATGATATCATACTTTCCGCACTGGGGAATCGTCCAACGGCAGGACGCTTGACTCTGGATCAAGAAATCGGGGTTCGAATCCCTGTTCCCCAGCCAACTGGTCCCTTCGTCTAGTGGCCTAGGACGCCGGGTTCTCAGCCCGGTAACAGGGGTTCGAATCCCCTAGGGACTGCCATGACAGCAAAAGTCTTCCAACGGGCATCGTTGGAAGACTTTATTTATGCTCTGAAATCTACACAAAATCTTTGGAGACGATAGAACGCCTTTGATCTCCATTCCAGATGTTTTTCTAGGTCTTTTCTACCTCTGTTCTAAACTCCAGAACATATAACGACACTAGATTATCCCAGAAATCGTACAGGCACGACGTCCCCAGACAAAAATCGGTCCCATCACGCATACGCGAGGCAGGACCGAAAAAAACAATTACAGCGGGAAAAAAAGAGGTTCGTGTTTCTTATACACACAGTAATACTTAAACCCAGCATCTTTAAGAATGTCCGTTGCGATATCAAAACAAGCACCAATTCGCTCAGGAAAATGAGCATCCGATCCCAGAGTGACGAGCTCTCCCCCAAGCTCCCGATAGCGCTTGAACACCTCACGCCCAGGGCTGGAGTCACGCATACCGACCACAAGTGGTTTCGTGTTCAGCTCAATGGCCTTGTAGCGATTAATCAGCAAAAGAAGCAGTTCATCAAGAATATCGGCATAACGTTTATATGAAAAATCTTTGTTCTTGCCGGGGATATCTCGCAACACATAGTCAAGGTGTCCGACCGTGTCGTAACCATGAGTCACTGAGAGGTTTTTCATCTCTTCCACAAAATACGCACGGACGGATTCTTCCTTGGAGCGTCCTGAATACAGAGTCTGATCTTCTGTGTCGCGTCCTTCGTACACGTGTGTGGAACCTATGCACATGTCAAAAGGATATTTTTCATACACCTCGTCGTATACAGGGCCGAGATGCGGCTGCAACCCAAATTCCATACCAATAAGCATATTGATGCGCCCAACATAGCGATCGCGCACAACACTCATATAGTCGTAATAAGCACCAATATCCGCATTTTCACCGACCTGATAGGTGTAGTTTTTCCACTCCGGATAGTCGTAATCCTGATGATCGGTAATGCAGATATACTCCATACCCATGTGGATGGCGCGCTCAATTTGCTCCTCAACTGCGACCTCTGAATCACTGGAAAAAAACGTATGAACGTGTACGTCGTTATACATGATCAAACTACCGACTAAACATCAGCTTCCGCTAACTGTGCCTCATGCTCAAGCTGTTTTTTCGTCGGCGTGACGCGCATACAGATACCGGTGAACGCGTATAGAATAGCAAGCATCCAGACAAGCCAGCTGAAAAAGGCATACCTAAACATGGTGAAGTTGCTTGTAAAAAGCACACCCGAGTACAGGATTCCCGAAGAGGTCCATGGGAAGAAACCTGAAGTGCCTGTACCGAAGTCCTCCAAGGTGCGCGATAAATTCAGAGTATTGACCCCCATCTCTTTAAATTTGGTTTTGAACATACTGCCACCGATCAACAGCGAAACGGTGGAAGATCCGCCGATCGCCGTCAATACGACCATTGAAACTCCCGTAGTGAGAATAAGCGAGCCTGCGTTTTTTACAAAACCGGTGAGACAGTCGAGCAAGACATCAAGACATCCGCACTGTTCAGCAATGGCTGCAAACCAGAAGCACAACCACGTAGCCACAAACGTCTTATTCATGTCGCTAATACCCCCACGCTCAAGGAGGGTTTTAGCGGCAGAGCTCATCGTCGAGATATCGAAGTCAGGATGAATAGCCAGAACCATCTTGGATTTAAAGCCGCCATACAGCACGTTGACAGCGTCACGAGGCGAAAATCCTTGATAGAGAACACCGATAACGACTGCAATAAACCCAGCGCCGAAAAGGATCAGCGCCGATGGCTTACGGGTAAAAGACCCCCACAGCAGGAAAAGAACAGGGATCAACAGTGTGGGGCCGAACTTAAACATCTGGCTCAGTGTGGCAAGCAACTCCACGGAATCCTTGCTTACGACGTCACCGCTTGCAGGTGCTCTCATGCCAAGAAATACGTAGATTCCGATTGCGATAAGAGCCGCAGGAACGACCGTCTTAGCCATGTTGACGATGTGATCGAAAATGTCGTTATCCGTCACGAGCGATGCTAGAACGGTGGTATCCGACAGAGGCGATAGCTTGTCTCCAAATTGAGAACCGGCATAACAGGCACCGGCGACAAGACCGAGATTGACGTTCTGCATAGCCAGGGCCAACCCCATCATTGCCAGTCCGGCCGTCGACGCCGAGCCATTTGATGTGCCCGTAACGGTTGAAAATACAGCACAAAGCATAAACGCACACAGAGCAATCCAACGGGGTGAGATGATCTGCAGGCCATAGTAAATCAGCATAGGCAAGGTCCCCGAAAACATCAAGCCGCCCAGCATAAAACCGATAGCGAGCAGAATCATGATAACTGGCACAGATCTTCCGATACGAGTACCAACGGCACTTTCCATTTCGCTCCAAGTGTAGCCACATCGGTAACTGATAATCGCCGAATAGGCGGCCACAACGACCATAAGCGGCACATAATTCAACCCGTATGCGGCACCTGCACCGAAAGTTACCAGAAGGAAAAGCACGGTAGATATCGCTTCCGCTCGAGTCGGTTTACGTTTTATCCGTTTATTTTTTAACAAATCGGTCATCGTATCCCCCTCCTCTTCAAGTCGATTTTTTTAATAAAATGCACGAAAATATAGGCGGCAAAACGAAACATCGACCCCCTACCCTAAAATTTAACATAGAACTATTCAAGAGATGCTCAAGGAAGGTGGTTCGCTTCTCAAAACACTCCGCCATCTGTATCCAGCCCACAGCACAATTCTTGATGCGAGCCGAACCAACACTACAAGCAGCGGCAAAGCCACCTATAAACCATATCCAGACTCCAGAGGACGACACCTCCTTTCTCGCTTTTCTCCACACGAGACGAACGGTTCCCTTTTCACCGAATAGGCCACATGAGGTAGCGGCCGTATCCGGTAAGAACCCTGTACATACCCTGGAGATACCGATCAAGCTGAAGATCTCCCGTGTCCACACTGAAGGGGCGACCGAATAGCTCTGTCATCTTACTGGGAGCGGCAATCACGTGGATTCGATTCCTCCCTACGGAACGGATCACCGCAGGGCTGAATTGCTGGTTACCTCGACCAAAGAGAAATCCCTGCCCACCGATAGGGCTTACGACGATATGGGTTCGATTTTGGTGGCGCTTCATACATTCCACGATATCTCCGGTGGTCATATCCAAAGCGACGGTCTCACCGTTCAAAACGGCGTCAATGCCCAGAAGGGTTCCCGGGCAACCGAGCCGGTCTGTCACGGCTTTAACCGTCGACCCCGACCCCATAAGATAGAGAGCCCCATCCTCCATGAGTTCGATCATCGCTGCCGCCAGTTCATCAAGAGCAAAAGCCGCAGTATCTTGATGTCTTCCCGATTTTCTCACCTGCATCGCTCGAGGCTCCACCGGAACAGAGAGATATCCGAAAAGCCTGACGTCAAGCCTTCCCGCTCGAAAGACCTTTTCGTCGATGTCCATTACCTCGGAGAGGCCATACTCCACGTCATAACCTCTTAAAATTCTGCCCAGAAGCTCTCCGGCCAGAAGAGGTGTTCGAGCAAAAACCCCAGAGTGAATCTTGACGCCAGCGGGAACACCTATGACCGAAATCGACTGACCAATCACGGAACAGACATCTCGAGCCGTTCCATCACCTCCAACGATAACTAAGAGATCTGCTCCTCTCTCAGCCATGATCGCCGCACTTCTCAGGGTATCCTCCCTGGACGACGGCTCGTCCACGGGGACGGACAGGTCAGGAACGATACCGAGAGAGTCCAGGATTTGCCCCCCCATACTTCCCGAGGAGGTCATCCAGGCGACGGGAATGCCGGAACTCTCCCTGACAGCCGTAGTGATGGCGAGAGACGCTCGTACGGAGGCCATGGGGGATGCCCCCAACTCCCGAGCTCGACGAGAATTGCCGTCTCCATCGGTCCCTTTCAGAGCGACAGTACCCCCCAGTCCTGCGATGGGATTCACGATCAGCCCGATCTTCACGAATTCATCCTCCCCGACGACAAAGAGGGCCCCGTCGTGGAGACAAACTCCACACCGGGGCCCCATATATCAACGGTCGTCTTTTTTTTCAAAATATCCGTCGTATTTCTTCCTGTACGATCTCCACGTGATGGCCCAACGCTCAGGATCGTCCAGAACGTCGTGATCCACGTGATGGATGGAGCTATTGTGAGGCGCATGTCGTATAACCTCAGGGTCGGAATAACACTCGCTGGCTATACGGGTCAGAATATCGCAGTACCTGTCGAGATCGGCCTTAGAGTAGGACTCGCTGGGTTCGATGGTGAACGGCTCGGGGATGACCCATGGCTCGTGACTGGACCAGTAGTGTGTCCCGAAATCGGCGGTCCGACGTTGGACATCTCCGGTTCCAAACCCCGTCTCCTCCTTGAGCTTCTCCCAACTATAGCGAACCTGCTCGACTCTGGGAGCGTGATCTGGGAATGACATGGAGCAGCCCCGTATGGCCAGTAATCTCTTCATAACATAGTTATTGTTCAAAACGGCGACACGGGAGACCTCCCTCAGGCCGTCAGCTCCCAGGCTCATAATCCAGGCGTAGGCCCGGACGATAGCCGGCAGCGTACCATAAAAGGACTTGACCTTTCCACAACTCCTGGGAAGATCCCAATCCAGCCCATATTCCCCGTCCATTCGTCGGATCACGACAGGGGCGGGGAGATACTCCCGGAGAAACTCTCTCGCAGCGACAAGACCGGTAGCTGGCCCGCCACATCCGTGGGGCGATGAGAAGGTTTTATGTAGGTTAAAAAAGGAGATATCGAAATCAGCCTCTCTGGCTCGGGTGATACCCAAAAGTCCGTTGGCATTGGCCTGATCGTAGCATCGAAGGGCACCGACCTCCTTCGCCAACCTGGTGAATTCCGTGATTCTACTGTTAAAAATACCCGTGTCTTCAGGGTTGGTGAAGAAGATGGCCGCAGTTCGTTCGGACAAAGCCGCCTTAAAGGCCTCAAGATCAGGCAGACCGTATTCGTCAGGAGGAACAACCGTCACCGAATACCCCTTCACGATAGGTACGGCTGCGTCGGCCGGATGAGAGAAGAAAGTGGTGATCACCTGATCACGGACATCCTCTTGCCCCTGATCCTTGAAATAAGCGCGTACCATGGACGCCATAGCCAACGCCCCATGGGAGCCGCCTCCGGGTTGAAGACTAAAGTAATCAAGGCCCGATATCTCCTTAAAAAATTCGCCAAGACGGTACATGATTTCCAGCGCTCCCTGGACCGTGGTCTCATCCTGAAGAGGATGAATATCGGCCATCTTGGGAGAGGAGACAAAGGATTCGTTCACCTTTGGGCTGTACTTCATCGTACATGTTCCCTGACCGATATCGATATTGAGATCTACGCCCAAATTCTCTTGTGCCAGATGGTTGAAATGACGGAGAACCTGGAGCTGCCCAAGCTCGGGCAGATCTGGAAGATCGTCCCGACGAACCGACGACGGAATGGACGACACTCCATCACCTACAGAGGCCTCCATATCTGCCCCCACCTCGGGTACGATAATTCCTCTCTGTCCCGGTTCGCTGAGTTCAAACACGATAGGCTCGTTCCACCGGGCCTGGTGAAATATCTGATCTCTGGCGGCTCTCTCCATTATTGGCTCCTCCCTCCATCGGCTACGATCTTTTCAAGTTCGTCAGCAAGCCTCTCTATGTCTTGCCCCGTGACCATCTCGGTCACACAATACAGAGCCGATTGCCCCAATTCGGGGAAAGAGGAGGACAGATCCAGACCTCCGAATATACCTCTTTCGAGAAGCTTTTGATTCACCCATTTCACTGTGAGTCCTGTGGCGTTCAGGTCCACGACGAATTCCTTGAAGGAGACGGACTGGAAGCGATCTATCGATATGCCGGGTATCCGGGAGAGACATTTTTTGGCATAGAGAGATCGCTGAACGATACCACGGCCGAGGTCGGCCATACCTCTGGGCCCCATGAGCGAGAGATAGACCGCTGCACCGATGCCCCAGAGGGCAGAATGGGTCCCGACGAATTCCTTGGCGTGATCCCGATTGGCAAAGGACGTCCGCTCCCAGAGGACATCCCCAAATCCCCACTCTCCGTGGCTTGTGGGAGCCAAACTGAAAAGCCTGGAGGGATACTCCGAAACGATCTCCGGAGCATCGGATGTGGCGATGAAACCGCCTCCCGTCCCGTAGTACATGTGGATCCCCAGGGACTGGATATCCCCACAGGTGATGTCGGCACCATACCGGGAAGGAGGACTCATAACACCAAGAGAGCTGGGATCGGTGAAGACAACCATCAACGCTCCATTCTCATGGGCTAAATCAGAGATGACCTGCCCCTGAGTCTCCATGGAGCCGAAATAGCAGGGGTTTTCCAGGTAGACAGCCGCCACAGATCCATCAATGGAGTCTGCCAGGATTTTCATGTCAACCAGTCCGGTCTCCCGATCATAGTCCAGTGTTTTCACGCTCATACCCGGATCCAGATAAGTTCGTATGACCGCCAAACGATCGGGGTTCACCGCACCAGCGATCAGGGCCACGTTTCTGCCGGTAATCCGAGACGCCATGGACAATGAAGTGCCGGAAGCCTGAGCGCCGTCGTAGGTCGGCACGTTGCAGACCTCAACATCCAGGAGCTCGGCCATGAGGCTCTGATACTCGAAAAGGGCCTGAAAACGGCCATGGTCCTCGTAGGGCTCTCCTGCATAAGCCGTGAGAAACTCGTGGGACGAGACTATTTGATCCACGACAGCGGGGATCTGATGGTTATAACACCCGGCTCCGAGAAATGAGATCACCTCGTTGACAGAGGTATTCTTCGCCAAAAGACCGTCCATATGACGACGCAGCTCGGCCTCAGACAGAAGAGGCTCCGGGAGATCCATCTTCTTTTGCAGACGAAGATCTTCTGGAATATCGACCAGCAAATCATCCACGGACGACACCCCGATCTCTCGCAGCATCTCCTCCTGAACCTGGGGTGAGGAATTGGGTATGTATGGATAAACGATTTTTTCCTGAGACATGGTACATACCTCCCGGTTAAAGAACGATCAAGCGATTCCCCCGCCATCGACCACCAAGCTACTGCCGGTGACCCACGGGGCCATATCGCTACACAGGAAAAACACGCATTTAGCGACATCCTCAGGCAGTCCAAGCCTTCGAATGGGACGCTCGGCGCACTCATCCTTGTACGCCTGATCGTACGTACCACCGAGTTGCTCACATTCGCTTCTGAGCATAGGCGTGTCGATATCGCCGGGACAGACGCAGTTCACCCTGATATTCTCGGGGCCGTGGTCGATGGCCATAGCCCGGGTCATGTTCCACACCCCGCCTTTGGCTGCGCAATAAGACACGGCCTTGGGGCCCCCTTTGAGACTCCATCCTGAACCAATGTTGACGATCCGCCCCTCTCCCTGGCGACGCATACAGGGCACCACTGCCTTGGACATGAGAAAGACGCTTTTAAGCGTCACGTTCAAGGCCAGATCCCAGGCCTCTTCCGATAAACCGACCACGTCGTCCCGACGAGCGACGCCGGCACAGTTGACCAAGACGTCGATCCGGCCGAACCGATCGATCACGGTATCCACGGCGTCGAAACACGACGAGGAATCGGTGACGTCGCACTCAAAAAAGACCGTATCTCCCTGGATCTCGTCGCTCATCCGAGCACCGACATCGACGTTGATATCGAGCATCGCGACCGACATTCCCGCACTCGCAAAAAACCGGGCAATCCCGAGTCCAATCCCCGACGCAGCTCCAGTGATCACGGACACCTTCCCCTTCATCCCAAATGCCTGGTTCAAATCCAACATGGGCGTCTCTCCTTTCATGGGGCCCTTGGTATACAAAGAATACAATAAATACACGAACTACTTTGTATATATATCACCATAGGTTCTCTGTCAACCTGTCTGTCGCTGCTCAGTGATAACGTCACCCATAAATGTTTAGTAAATGTTCAGTGAAAATGTCACTCCAGGAAAGGACAATTCATTCTCCCGGTGATTTCGCAGCTCAGTTGAAGCAACATAAAAGGTTCTGCAATAACTTTCCCATGAGGCCTTTCAAGCAGACGTCCCCAAGGGAGTTCCTGAAGCAAAGGCTACTTCTCTCTCGGACTCAGGGTGTAACGAACTTTTAACAACCCCATATCTCTTGACAGCTATGATGGGATAGGGCTATTGTCATCCCTAATCGGAGCAGAGAAAATCTCACCCTTATGCCAAGAGAGTGTGAACTCAGCTGAGCGAGAGACAAATCTTTCCACTATCGACGATTCGACGAGTTATTAGATGATCGGTCTTCATTTCGAGGAAAACGAATGTGTTTACGGCTACACCGGAGTTCTTGAGGAACAACCTCTTCAATGGAGTCTACTCGGGGAGATCTATTCTGATCCCCACACCATCTTTTTCTCTTCCGAGACGAACAATACTGATAGGTTTTCCTGTCACAAAAACACCTTTGCCCGTCTTCAGGGCAAGGATAGGACAAAGGAGGATGAACATGAGACAGGTGGTTCTCCTGCTCTCCATAGCTACGTTGTTTTTCTATGGGTACGCTCTGGCTGGTCTCTGGGGGGTTTTCCTAGGGAGAGGACGATGGGGATACGTCCTCTGGGGTCTCACAGGCGGAACGGTCTCCGCCGTCGCCGCTCTGTGGCTTTGGAACCGGATAGCTCACCGCTACCGCTCCTGATCGAGGGCCCCTTTCCAAGCATGACTCAGGGCCGCTGCGGCTTGAGGGATCTCCTGCGCAGAAATTCCACTCACAGAGAGCCTGACCGCCGATACTGATTCACCGTTCAGAGCAAAACGCCGACCTGACGACACCAAAACACCTTCCTCCCGGGCCAAATCCTGAGCCTGATCTCCATCAATACCGGGGGACTCAAACCACAGATAAATTCCACCTTGAGGACGGAGAAAGGGCCGAGAGAATCGATATCCCAACTCCGAGCAAAGGAGTCCCATCCGACAGGCCATCTCGACTCTGGTCCGCTCCAAGGCTGAGGCCAGACCTCCCGAGGTAATGAACCAACGAACCACATGTTGGATCAACGACGACGGAGGACCGCCGCAGCAGTTCAGAGACAGAAGAAACATCGGCCGAAGTTCATCAGGGACCAGGGCGTATCCCAACCGGAGCCCCGGGAAAAGGGCTTGACTGAAGGATCCCAGGTAGAGAATCCTGTGGCCGTCATCCAGAGCTCTCAACGCTGGCACACTGGTATCACCGTAGCGAAGCTCACCGTAGGCATCGTCCTCGACGATCCATATGCTTCTGCGCCTGGCTAAAGCCAGAATTGATTCCCGGAGAGCCCCATCCATCGTTGCCCCCGTCGGGTTGGCAAAACTTGGGACCAGATAGACCGCTCCGTCAGCTTCGATACATTCCATAGCCTCCCGAGGGTCACCCAGCCGGGGAAAGGGGAGCACACGGAGCCCAGCCTCTCTCGCCATAACCGGAGCATCGGGATAATTGAACCAGTCCATAAGTACCGTCCGAACCCCGACCCGACGGAGAGAAGCGAAGGAAACCATCAGCCCCTGACGACCGCCTGACGTGAGAACCACGTCCCTCCAATCAGCGGGAATTCCCCGGGATGCCCCATGTGCCACCAGAGCATGACGGAGATCGGGAAACCCCTCAAGTGGACTTTCCCCAAGAGCCACTGCCACATCCCGACAAAGCACATCCCGAACAATCGCAGTAAGAGCCGATACAGGCATAAGGTTGGGCGTCGGGGCTTCCCCATTCATGATCCACAAAGCCACGTCAGGATCGTCTCCTTTTTCAACGCATCGAGAGGCCCCTGTGACATAGGCCCCACTCCGACCTCGCTGAATCAAAAGCCCTTGATCCTCCAACACCCTGTATGCCTCAATGACGGTCATCCGGCTCACCCCCAGATTATCGGCAAACCGTCGAGTCCCAGGCAGTTGCTCCCCTACAGACAGAGCCCCTACCTGAATCATGCGTTCCAGATGAATGGCTATCTGACGATACAGAGGAAGCTTAGATGATCGATTCAAGGGGACTTCTAACATATCGCAGCGTCACCTCACATAAAAAAGTCTATCGAATGCCTTCTTGCAGTACCTGGTCGTGAGCCGTACAATAGATTGTCGTCTTTATCGTACCTCCAGGGAGGAATTTCATGTCCATTTTGTCACCGTTACAAGCAGACTGTATTATCTTCGATGTCGATGGCGTTCTTATCGATACAAGGGACTCCTTTCCAAACGTTATCAAAACCGCAATCCACAGGATCTGGACCTCCGTTCTGGGACGGCAGGCCGAGGAGTCGCCCTTCTCGATTCGTCATTTTGAGACAGCCAAGCGATACCCCTCGTTCAACGACGATTACGATATCTGCTGGGCCCTCACCACTATGGCAGTATCGAGAAAAGATGAGGACCTGGATCGATGTTTCCCCAGCCCATGGCAATGGGAAGAGAGCATCCTGGCCATGGAGGCTTCAGACCTGGACATGGTACCATGGTTCACCAAGAACTTCGGCGATGGCGTCCCCTACGACGAGACACGCTCCATCTGTCAGGAGATCTACTTTGGATCCGACAAAACGCAAGACCTCCTGGGCAGGACGCCCATCAGCCAGGACGAACCGGGATTATGGCTTCGGGAGTCGCCTCTTTTAAAAAAACACTGGAACTCTTTTTCCCTGCCAGTGGGAATCTACACCGGCCGCTCCAGGGAGGAGCTCGCCCTGGCCCTGGAGATCCTGCAATGGGAGGATCTCCCTCAGGAACAAACCATCTGCTGGGACGATGGTATCCGAAAACCCTCGCCTCAAGGGCTTCAGGAACTCTGCCTTCACATGGACACGACGTGGCCCCTGTTTTTCGGCGATACGGCCAGCGACAGGAAGAGCCTTCTGGCTTTAGGCAAAGGGGATTTCGTGGCAATCGGCCGACTCATAAAAAACACCGAATTTCGTTTTCCCAACATACAAGACGCTCTCAGAGCTCTGGGGCTCTGAGAGCGCATCTCACACAACTTTTTCTGCTATCTCTGTTGTCTCGCCTGCTCCTCCAGAGCCTCTCGAAGGATTCGACGCAGGATTTTCCCCATACTGTTTCGGGGGAAATCCTGCACGATCTCAATTCGACGCGGAACTTTATAGTGAGCCAAACGTTCCTTGCAATAGACGATAAGCTCCTCGGGCGAAGGGGGCCCTTCAGGTACCACCGACACGTACGCACAGGGCACCTGCCCACTTAAAGAGTTGGGACGCCCAACGGTCGCGGCCTCCATAACTCCAGGATGGCTCGTCAAAATTGCCTCAACCTCCTGGGGGTAGACGTTGAAACCGCCGACAATAATCATGTCGCTGGCTCGATCCACGATCCGAACATATCGCTCGTCATCCATGACGACGACATCCCCCGTGTTGAACCAGCCGTCTACAAACTTTTTCTCCGTCATTTCAGGATCCTTAAAATACCCAGAAGCCACTGAGGGGCCCCGGACCCAAAGGACTCCCTCCTCACCAAGCATAACAGAGTTTCCGTCAGAATCGAGCACCTTCGCTTCGATCTTCTCCAGTAAGGGGCCTACCGTACCCAACCGGCGCCGTTCATATGTAGGATTCACTGCCAAGACGGGAGAGCACTCAGTCAAGCCGTAGCCTTCCAGCACAGGGACCCCAAAGACCCTCCGAACCCGTTCATCCAATGCCGGTGGAAAGCGATCACCGCCACTGAGGACAACCCTAAGAGAATCAAAAGTCGATCCAGCCTTTGCGGCTGCTCCCACCATGAGGTGCAGCATGGTGGGAACACCCACGATCACCGTAACCCGAGCGGCAGTAATCGCCCGAAGAACCCTGTCAGGAGGCATAAATATCGGCACCACAGCCTGCCGATTGCCAGCAATCAGAGGCAACAGAGCACTGGTAACAAGCCCCAATGTATGAAAATTCGGCAGCACGTTGAGAAAAACGTCACAGGGCTTCAGAATATTCACCAGCTGAAGGGACTGTTCCAGATTGGACAGGATATTCTCGTGGGTAAGAGGCACGACCTTGGGCCGGCCGGTAGTTCCCGAGGTTGAGAACAGGACAGCCACATGGGAATCGGACGGAACGCTCTCCGTACCTGTATAGGTCTCCAACGCACCGTCCGAGGCAAGAGCGACGATCGGAACCTCAGCGGTTTTCTCAATCCCACTCAGTTTGGAGACCCACGCCTCCTCCACAATCAGTGCCGTCGGATCGGCATGAAAAACAGCCGAGAGCAACGCCTCGGCTCCCCCCTGGGGATTCAAGGGAACGAGAGTCCCCTCAAGCCGCCATACGGCCAAAGCGAGACCGAGCAGAGCCGGACAGTTGGGCATAAAAACCACCAGACGACTCCCCGCTGCAAAACCCCCATTCCTCAATACATCGGTCGTCCTATCGGCCAAATCGAAGAGGCGTCCGACAGACCACCACTCACCGTCCCACCAGAGCAGGTCGTCGTCTCGGCAAGACCACACCCCCCTGACGACCTTATCAATTCGACGACCATCTCTCCTCATCGCCCCGTCATCCATCACCGGGCCTCCTGTCGTATCCATCGCTTGATAACATTGGAACAACTCCAGAGATCAAGACATACCTGGGAACCTACCAACTTATGAACCCGCCAACCAGCCTCACCCAACACCTTACCATCACGCAAGTCTTTAGCAAGCCACGCACATTGACCATCTCCGGGGATATTCAGGCCTCCTCTCATATACCCTGAGAGGGTTCCTCGCAAGCGCTCATCGTCAAACAAGGGCAAAACCACCGTCGTTCGAGTAGGCCTTTCCTCAATTTCAACGGGAATTCCCTCCCGAGAGACCTCAGAGAGTTCGAATCCCTCGTCGAAGGCGTTCAGCCCCACATCACGACCGGAGTTACCTTGGTCCGGGGTGGAGATCCATCGCCCCCATGCCGCTGAAAAACCACCGTTCACCAGCACCGGCAAACTGCGCTGAGGCAGAGCCCGAACCTGATCAAAGAGGTCTTCGTTGAGATGGAGGCGTTTCAGAGCAAGATGAGGCAATCCGTGAGGGATATACAGGATATCCGCAGTCGCCGGTATCCGTCCCTGAAGAAGGGAAACATCAATCACCGAACAGCCGATCGTCCGAAAAAAGGCCAGATCGTTCCCTCCCGATGAGGCGAGTGTCTGATCGGACAAAACCGCTACCTTGGGAGCTTCTTGCAAGGGATGGATAGGGTGCATCGATTCGTTTAAAGGTGCAGCATACTGTCCAAAGGCCGCGATAGCACTCCAATCGACCTGCCCCACCATTCCCTGAAGTTGATTAGCTGTTATTTGAACTGGATGAACCAAGGACGGATCGGTACATAGTTGTTCCAGCGTTACGTTCTGACGATCCATGTACCGCGGGATATATCCCAAAATAGGTGACGGTATGGTACGCCCGACACCGACCTCAAGAAGCTGATACTCTCTGGGATTGAGCACTGACGAGAAGACCACACCGTAGAGATCGATCTGGGCTCGGAGCAACTGAGCATACACATCCCCCATGATCCGTGACGTGAGAACCGCAACCGGGTTAGCACGAGGAGCCGCGATTATACCAATTCCCAGAATACGGGCAACAGAGAGAGTTTCCTCATCGAGCTCCAGGTGATCCTCCGAGGCCAGCTTTCCTAAGGGGGCCAGGATCAGATTCAGCCGATCCCCCCGGGCCAGATACGTGAAAACATCCCGAAAGGCGGCGTTGCTTGCGAAGAGGGAGGGGTGCAGGCTATAAACCTCCTGCTCACAGCTCAGAGAGAGCATCCTCAAATACTCCTCGTCGAATCCCCCGACAAACAACTGAAGCGGCACGCCCAATGCCTTAAGGGAAGCCGCAAGAAACACACCGGGAGAGACAACCCCCTCTCGGCGTTCATCAGCAATAAGAAGCCGAGGTCGATCCACAAAAAGCCCTCCCTACAGTGGTAGAATGAACCCCTTGCATTTAGTGTATCATATTACAGACCCTATTTTGGGTTATAACATAGAGAAGCAAACGAGGAGGTCTCTCACATGACATCGTGTATCAGAATCAAGGATATGCCCCAGCACGTCGGGGAAAACGTGGTTATCAAAGGATGGATGTACAACAAGAGGAGCTCTGGGAAGATTCATTTCCTTCAGATTCGGGATGGATCGGGCTTCGTACAGGCCGTCATGGTGAAGAAGGAGGTTTCCGACGACGCATTTGAGGAAGGGAAAAAACTCTGGATTGAGGCCTCCATCCAGATTACCGGCACAGTACGAGCAGACGAGCGGGCACCGTCGGGCGTGGAATTGACCGTCACCGATCTTCAAGTTCTCCATAACCCAGATCAGGAATACCCTATCGGGAAAAAAGACCACGGTGTCGATTTTCTTCTGGATAACCGTCACCTCTGGATACGGAGCCAGAGACAGCGGGCTATCATGATCATCCGAGAGCACATCGTCTGGACGTGGAGAAAATACCTCCGTGATCGTGGGTTCCTTCTGATAGACAGCCCTATCCTCACAGGGGCCGTTGGAGAGGGAGCATCTGGACTCTTTGAGCTGGACTACTTCGATCAAACAGCCTATCTGGCTCAGACGGGGCAGCTCTACGCGGAAGCAGCGGCGGCGGCCTATGGAAAAGTCTATTGTTTCGGCCCTACCTTCCGGGCGGAGAAATCCAAAACTCGCCGACACCTCACCGAATTCTGGATGCTTGAACCCGAGATGGCCTTCTACGACCACAAAGACTGCTTAGATCTTGAGGAAGACCTCGTTCGCGTCACCGTCACCGAGGTTTTGGACGGCTGTTCCAAGGAATTGGCCTTGCTCGAGCGGGACACGGCGCCCCTTCGAGCCATCACAGAGGGACCGTTCTATCGGCTCTCATACAGGGACGCCGTGACCAGACTCAACCAATTGGGGAGTTCCATATCCTTCGGTGACGACCTGGGAGCCCAGGATGAGACCATCCTCACCCAGCAATACGACCGCCCCGTCTTCGTAGAATGCTACCCCAAAGGAGCCAAGGCCTTCTACATGAAGGAGAACCCTGACGACCCCGAGACGGTGCTCTGCGCGGACCTCTTGGCGCCGGAGGGATATGGGGAAATCATCGGAGGTTCCCAACGAGAGGACGATCTGGATAAGCTCCTCGCCCGCATGGAGTCGGACAGAATGGACACAGAGTCCTACCAGTGGTATCTCGACCTCAGGCGCTACGGAACGTTCGTCCATAGCGGCTTCGGTATCGGCTTGGAGAGAACTGTGGCCTGGATATGTGGCCTTCATCACATCCGTGAGGTTATTCCCTGGCCCAGAACGATCTATCGCCTTAATCCGTAAAGGAAACGGGGTGTCCATCGATGGACACCCCGTTTTTATGCACGGTACTCAACTCTCTGAAGCCTTGCAACACTTAGGACAGGGAGAAATGAATTCGAGATAAAAATCAGCCTGAGACAAATCCTCCGAGAAAACCGAGCGATTGACAGGGTCACCTTTGGGCCAGATATCTCGAAGCTCCCCACAGGAAGGACAACGAACGTGAAGGTGATCCTGCCCGTTTCCCTCGTACCGACAGGGTCCGTCGCCTCCAGGTATTTTCAGGATATGCCCTGCCTCACAGAGTTGGTCCAGATTACGATAGACCGTCCCCAAGCTCACGTTTGGAATCTTCTGACGTACCTCCCAAAAAACCTCCTCGGCCGTAGGATGATGTCCCAGCCGAGACACGACTTGAAAAACAGCATCTCTCTGTCGGGTCCGTCTTTGTATGGGCATGGTCTCCACCTCCCATAGGCCCCACTCAGGAGAGGCCAAACAACAAGTTTCAGTAACGCCACAGTCCCGTTCGTCCTCAAGCACAATATCAATAACGGATTCTAATACTATCGTTATTTTCTCTGTTCGTCAAGCTTCCAATTCTTTCTACCACGCAGCAAGAGATGGAAAAAACAAGGAGGACAGACAGGCCAAGCCCGTCTGTCCTCCTTTGATCGTCACTGGTAAAGATGGACAGGATCTCTACAGGAAAACGCCCCTCATCTTGACAGCATCGGCAACCCGCTGGATAGCCGCCATGAAGGCAGCCCGGCGCATTTTGACGTTTTTGTTCTGAGAGTAGTCCCAAACCCTCTTGAAGTTGTCCTTCATGATCCGGAGAAGACGCTGATTGTACTCTTCTTCGGTCCAGAAAAACCCGCCCAAGTCCTGACACCACTCGAAGTAGGAGCCGATAACCCCGCCGGAGTTGGCGAGAAAATCGGGAACCAACATGATACCCTTATCATCAAGGATAGCGTCACCCTCGGGAGTCACCGGACCGTTGGCTCCCTCCACAACGTATTTGGCCTTGACGCCGTCGGCGTTTTTGCCGTTTACAGCTCCCTCAAGAGCACAGGGCATGAGGATATCGCATTCGGTCAAAACCAACTCAGGAAGATCTCTCTTCTCGAGACCTGGCTGGGAGAACCCCTCCAGGAGTTTCTTGGGGTGGTTTGAGACGTGTGCATAGGCCTTCTGGACATCGATGCCGTCCTTGCAGTAGTAGGTCCCGGTGATGTCGCTGATGGCGACGACCTTCGCTCCTGCAGCCACCATGGTCAAAGCTGCGTGGGATCCCACGTTTCCAAAACCCTGAATAGCAACAGTGACCCCCTCTACGGGCTTGTTCAGAGCTTTCATAAACTCGATGGCACAGGTAGCGACACCGAGACCGGTAGCAGCGGTCCGCCCTTTAGAGCCCCACAGAGGAATGGGCTTCCCGGTAAAAATAGCCGGCTCCAGGCGCCCCCTCATCTTACTGATGGTGTCCATGAACCAGATCATTTCCTGACCGCCGGTGTTCACGTCCGGAGCAGGAACATCCGTCCACGCACCAACCACAGGCTCGATTCGAGCCGCAAAGGTACGGGCAATCCGCTCTTTCTCACGGGGAGACATCTCCAAGGGGTTACAGGAAACACCTCCCTTACCGCCTCCGTAGGGAATACCAGCCAGAGAACACTTCCAAGTCATCATGAAAGCCAGAGCCTCGCACTCGTCCAGACAGACCTCAGGATGGAATCGAACCCCACCTTTAGCGGGCCCAATAGCGGATGAGTGGGCCACCCGGAATCCGTCAAAGACCTTGACCGAGCCGTCATCCATCTCGACAGGAATCGACACAGAGGTCTTTCTCTCAGATCGACTCAATATCTCGACAAGCCCGTCCTCAAGCCCCATTTCCTCCGCTGCAGCATAGAAATTCTTGAGAGCTGTGTCCAGAAGCACGTTATCGGAAGTACGCTTCACCACTGACATGGAACTCCACCTCCTACAAAATATGCGACGAAACCCTCGCCGCAGGGCACTTCTAAAACAGCTTCAATACTAGCACTACTTGAGACACAATACCAACGATAAACCTTCTTTTTATCGAAAAAAATAAATTTCGTAAAATCAGACAAGTACACACTCAGTCATCCAGATAGACCCGAGGTAGTCCTTGACTGAACATGACGGGGATCTCGTAGTTGAGAGTATTCTCCCGGGCAGCCGCCAGATCATCAGGGGAGATTTCCTCCTCTCCCTGTTGCCCCACCAGAACCACCTCATCTCCTATCGAAACATCCAGACCGGTGACATCAACCATGCTCTGTTCCATACATATGTTGCCGATCTGTTGAACCCGAGTTCCTTTGATCAGAACATCAATTTTCATGGAAAACGCACGAGAGAGGCCATTGGAATACCCCATAGGCAAGACCGCTATTCGTCGCTCTCCCGGAGTGACATACCGAAGGCCATATCCAACACCGCTCCCCTTGGGAAGAGTGCGAAGAGCGACCACGATCGTCTTTATCTGGAACGTGGGACAAAGATCGATAGGCCTCAGACAGTCCTCAGAGGGCCACATACCGTAGAGGATAATCCCGGGACGACAGGCATCCAGATGTTTTTCCGGATCGTTCAAGGTTCCCGCACTGTTACACACATGGCGCAGGGGAACCCGGACTCCCCGAGACTCCAGATACTCCAAAACCTGGACATAGCGACGAAATTGGGTCTCAGTGTACTCAAGGCATCGTCGTTCGTCGGAGACAGCAAAATGAGTGAACACCCCCTCAACCCGTATACCGGGCAAGGTCGACAGTTCATCCAGCATAGCTGGTACCTCCTCTGGGAGGAAACCAATTCGCCCCATACCGGTGTCAACCTTGACGTGGACCAGGGCGGACCGCCCCTCCCTGACGGCAGCCTGACTCAGAGCCCGGGCCATGGCCATGTCGATCAGGGCAACGGCCACCTCCTGTCGAACGAGCTCCCCCGCCTCATGATAGACCGTCGGCCCCATAACCAAGAGAGCCTCACCGATGCCGCCATCCCTGAGGAGAAAAGCCTCGTCAGACGAGGCAACGGCAAAGCGCTGAGCCCCTTCTTTAACCAACCGTCGAGCGACCTCCAACATCCCGTGACCGTAGGCATCGGCCTTGATCACCGGCATCAACTGAACCCCAAATCCCACGTGATTCTCAATGGCACGGTAGTTTCGGGCCAGATTTCCCAGACAGACCTCCATCCTGCTGGGCATGAAAGCCATCTCAACATCACCTCCTCGTCGAGAACACCACGCCGCAGCATCCAGGAACGCATGAAAAACAGGCTTGAGATCTCGATAACATCAATAATTCTCAATACGACACTCCGAGTTTCATGATATCATGGCTTTGAGCAATCTCAAACTCAATTTTCAATACAAGGGAGATGTTGTCCATGCGGTTTTCTGATCGTATCAACGCCATGCAGGAGTCGCCTATTAGGAAACTGGTCCCTATCGCCAACGCCGCCAAGGCAAAAGGCAAGAAGGTCTACCACCTCAACATCGGGCAACCCGACATCGTCACTCCGCCGTCGTTCCTTCAGAGTATCCGGAGCTTCGAACAGAAGGTCATCGCCTACGCCACCTCGCCAGGGGATCCCAGGCTCATCGAAGCTATCGTGTCATACTACGAGACGTACGACATGCATTTCTCCCCCCAGGACATCCTGATCACCAACGGCGGCAGTGAGGCCCTCATGTTCGCCATGATGGCTCTCTGCGACCCCGGCGACCAAGTGCTTATCCCCGAACCCTTCTACGCCAATTACAACGCATTCAGCCGAGCCATCAACGTCTCAGTAACCCCCATCACGACAAAGGCTGAGGAGGGGTTCCATCTGCCTTCTGAGAACGAGATCGAACGGCGCATCACGGCCAAGACCAGGGCCATCGTCTTGAGCAACCCGGGCAACCCCACAGGGGTCATCTACACCAGGGATGAAATGGACATGTTGTCCCGGATCGTCCGAAAGTATGACCTGGCCATCATAGCTGACGAAGTCTATCGGGAGTTTGTCTATGAAGGCCTCAAGTACACTAGTTTCGGCAACCTGCCGGAGATCGCCGATCGGGTTGTCATCGTGGACTCGGTCTCCAAACGGTACAGCGCCTGCGGAGCCCGGATTGGCTCCCTGGCCTCAAAAAACAGGGACTTCAGCAAGCAGGTCCTGAAGCTCTGCCAGGGCAGGCTCTGCGTCCCCACTCTGGAGCAAGTGGGAGCCACGGCCCTCTACGGTACCCCCAGGGACTACCTGAAGGAGATCAACGTGGAGTATCAACAACGCCGGGACATCCTGTACAGAGAGCTACAATCCATGGACGGCGTCGTCTGTGAAAAGCCCAAAGGTGCTTTTTACGTGGTCATCAAGATGCCCGTGGACAACGCCGAGAGGTTCGCCATCTGGATGCTGGAGGACTTCGATGTAGACGGAGAAACCACCATGATCGCTCCTGCAGCAGGGTTCTACGCCACTCCCAACCTGGGAATCGACGAGGCCCGTCTTGCCTACGTGCTCAAAGGCCCTGACCTGGAGAGAGCGATGAAGATCCTCAAGAGAGGACTGGAAACCTATCCAGGGCGACGGAGCTAACGCTCTTATCACCTGTGGACAGGCGGCAACAAAAGCGTCTGAGGTACTTTTGTTCTCAGGCTCATCATATCATCTCATAGACAACAAGAGGAGGAGCCGCCCCCAACCGGAGCGGTTCCTCCTGCTTTACGCCACGCTGCGTGTCTGTCTGTCGTTATGCTCTGGCTTCGTGCGTAATTCACCTATCGTCTCATAAAAACCAGCGGCAGGGCGAGGAACAGAATGGCCGGGGCAAAGCCCACGGAACAACCGCCGCCACCACCGCCAGGTGCAGGAGCAGGTCCAGACCCTTTATACTCGTAGGCTCCAACATCCGGCGTATCCTGAGGATCACGTATCTCTCCCCTCTGGTCCATGGAAATCAGGCTGATGACGCCCGCCGAGAGTATATCCGCGCTCACCGTGCCGGCATCTCTGGCGGGACTCCCCTCTCCTATCGCCATGGTCCATGTGGGGCCG
>PDTB01000025.1 GCA_002748665.1 Dethiosulfovibrio peptidovorans
CCAGTGTCATGTACCAGGTTACCCGAAAAGGTGCAGTTCGTCACGGTGGGGTTGCTGCCAGCAACGTTGCTTATCCCGCCGCCATACTTTGCTATGTTCCCCGAGAAGGTGCAGTTCATCACGGTGGGGTTGCTGTTAACAACGTTGCTCATCCCGCCACCACACTCTGCCCTGTTCCCCGAGAAGATGCAGTACCTCACGGTGGGGCTGCTGTCACCGTTGTTGAGCATCCCACCACCAGCAACTCCGGAACCTCCACAGACGGTAAATCCGTCCAAAATCGCAGTGTTGTCACAACCAGTGGACATAACCACGTGGAGGCTGTTGATCCCCACTATATGATCCGCAGACACTGTGGCTCCGTGAGCATCGCAGGTATCGTCACCGTCGATATCACCAGTGAGGACCGTGATATGGGCAGAGGGATCCCTCTCAGCCAGGCTTGTCTCGCCTCCTGCGAACCCACCATAAAGCACCACGTCGTTCGACAACACGAAGGAGTCGGTGCTGATGCTCCCGGGACGGTAGACGCCCTCCCTCACCCAGAACTCCACCTCGCCGCTCGCAGGGGTGACGGCTCTCAGAGCATCACGAAACTGAGATTCGTTCAGAGCCGCAGCCCAGCTCGAACCATCACCGCCAACGCTTGCGACATCGACACGAAGGATCGTCGCCGCCAAGGTGGAGCTCGTCAGAAGCATCATAAAGACGACCAGCGTCCCCACTGCCGCCCATCTTCGTGCGTATCTGTTCTCACACATATGGGTCTCTCCTTTCGTGAGTTCTATCAAAAAATACACAGCGGGTACGATACGCAACAAGCAATATATTTTAGTATAACACCAACAATAGGAATGAGGAGGAGGCATATTAAGTATAGAAACAGGGATACAAGGACTTTTTTTATCGGGATCGGGTCAGGCAGACACATACACTGGAGACGGGGATGGACGTATGGAACCAGAGGGATGAAGCCGAAGAAGCCCCCCTCCCGACGTTTATGCAGCGTTTCAACGCCGGGACGGGGGAGGTGTAATTACGGTATGAGTCGAGGGAGTATCTTCTCTCTCGGCCTCAATATTTTTCAAGGTATATCATCGGTACTATTGGAGGCCAACCTCATGTCCTCCAGAAGGTTTTGAGAGACCTCCTCGATTGATCGATCGGTACTGTCGTAGATCCGACACCCTACCTTCGACATGATCTCCCTGGCATAGTTCAGTTCCTGAAGGATCCTCTTTTCCTGGGCATACGCGGAGGTATCTGGGTCGAGCCCCATTATTCTCAGACGATCTTTTCGGATCTTGATGAGTTTCTCCGGAGCGATGAGAAGCCCCACACACTGATCGGCCGGGACCTGCCAGAGCCACTCTTGAGGGGGGATCTCGGGAACCAGCGGCAGGTTGGCCACCTTGTACCCCTTATTGGCCAAAAACATCGATAGCGGAGTCTTGCCCGAACGAGAGACGCCCAAAATGACGATGTCCGCCGACGGCATGAGGCTCTGGCTTTTACCATCATCGCATTTTATGGAGAACTCGATAGCCTTTATCCTTTGAAAGTATTTATCGTCCATGAGACGGAAGAGCCCCGGCGTTTGAAAAGGCTCGATACCGCTCCATCGGGCCAGAGCCCCCTGAAGAGGACCGAGAAGGTCTACAGCCTGGACACCTACGTTATGAGCCCGTTCCAGAAGGGTGTTTCGAACTTCGTCGGAGACCAGGGTAGAGACCACCAAGCCCCCGGAGGATCGAGCCTGTTCAATGATGGGGTCAATTTTATCCGTGGAATCGATAAATCGAAACCGAGCAAGGACAGGCTCCAAGCCCTGAAACTGGCTGAGGGTGGCCTGCAACAGATTCTCGGCCGTCTCTCCGGTCGAATCGGACACGAGAAGAATTGTGAACTCCATACCCCCCTCCTAGCGCTTCATCCGCCCCAGATTGCCTACCTCCTGGAAGAGGAGATCACAGCGTCCCAGAAGAGCCAGACGGTTGGATCGCACTTCAGGGTCGTCGTCCATGACCATCACGTCCTCGAAGAACGACGTGATGGCAGGAGATAAACCGGCCAAGGCCGTCATGAGAGAGCTCCAGTCATCTTTTCGCACAGCTTGAGACGTCTGGTCTTCGCAGGCTATGACCGCCGCAAACAAAGCTCGTTCCTGATCTCCCTTAAGAAGCGCCTCGTCCACGGTCGATCCTGTGGGGTCGTCGCTTTTGCTCAGGATGTTCTGCACCCGAACCGCCGCCGTCACCAGATTGGCGAACCAGTCGAGCCCCCGAACCTCGTCCAAGGCCTTAAGGAGTCTCATAGCCTGTAGAGGACGACCACCCGTAACCGAGACGGCCAGCTCAGCCAGTTCGTGGGAGTAGCCCTTCTCCTTCAATTGCATGAGCAAACGCTGTCTGGCAAAAGAGACCAACTCCCCCATGGGATCTTCATCCAAGCCCAGCAGTGTTCCAGCCTGGGCCAGAAAACGATCTAAGTTGACGTCCATATCCAATCCCCAGAGGATCTCGTTGATGCACCGAGCGGCCCGTCTCAGGCCGTAGGGATCCTGAGATCCCGAGGGACGAAATCCCATCTTAAAGGCACCGACCATGCTGTAGATCCTCTCGCTGAGACCGACGATAGCCCCCACGATGTCCGTGGGGAGCTCTCCTCCGGCACTCCTGGGAAGATACTGTTCGCAGATGGCGAGAGCAACACGAGGATCCTCGCCGTCGCTCCTGGCATATTCACGGCCTATGATACCCTGAAGTTCGGGAAATTCGTAAACCATGTTGGTGACCAGGTCAGATTTGGACAGGGTCGCCGCCCTCTCAACCAAGCGAACTATGTCTTCCTGGCCCAGATGCACACAGAGTTCCCTCGCCAGGGAGACCGTCGCCATGACCTTGTCGTACACCGAACCCAGTTTTTCCTGGTACACCACGGTTTTTAAACGATTTATCTTTGAGGATAGAGGCGTTTTTCTATCCTCTTTCCAGAAAAACGCCGCATCCTCGAGCCTGGCCCGCAGGACACGCTGGTTTCCCTCCTGGATGACTTTCATGTTGACAGCGCGGTTGTTACTCACTCCGACAAAGCAGGGCATGAGTTTCCCCGAGTGGTCACGCACCGGAAAGTATTTTTGGTGATGTTTCATAGTGGTGATCAGAACCTCTTCCGGAAGCTCCAAATATCGTTTATGGAAGGTGCCAAAGAAAGGCACGGGGAACTCGACAAGGTACAAATTTTCCTGGACGAGGTCTGGATCCAGGTCAACACTGCCGTCCATTTCCTTTTCGATAACGGAGATAGCTGCAAGCATTTTTTCCTTTCTCTTTTCCTGATCGACCACCACGTAGTTGTCAAAAAGTTTTTCCATATACATCGATTCTTTTGGCACGGCCAGCCATGGCGCTCCCATAAATCGATGTCCTCTGGTTCGATCACCACTGGAAATTCCATTGAGCTCGAAGGGCACGATCTGGTCGTCAAGCAGGCAGAGAATCCACCGTATGGGGCGAGCAAAACGAACCGACGGTTTTCGCCAATACATGTTTTTCGGGAACACCAGTCTGTCCACGATCCGGGGCAATATCCCGGGTAGAATTCTGTCCGTCTCTCCCCCTTTTTTGTTGACCTCGGCAAAGACGTAGGGGACACCGTTCACGTCCCGACGCTCCAGCTCATCTACGTCGATACCCTTGCTCTTGGCGAAGCCGACAGCCGCCCTAGTTGGGGTACCACTGCCATCGAAAGCGTTGCTCCAGGCAGGCCCCTTGAAGGACTCGGTCAGATCGTTCTGCAGCGGAGCCACCTCCTTGACCGACAGAACCAAGCGACGAGGGGTTCCATAGGTCTCCACCGAACCGTATGGAATCCGGGCCTCATCCAGCTCAGAGCACGCCAAATTCCTCAGATCCGCCAAGGCCTGGGCCATGAAACGGGAGGGAATTTCTTCGGTACCGATCTCCAGTATCAGATTACGGGTCTTCATCCCTTTGCTCCCTCCTTATGAGCACGCACGCCGATAGGATACCCCATCTCCTTGCGCTGATCGCTGTAGGTGTGGCAGCTCATGACCGCCAGAGCCCGTATTCTTCCGATGTATCCAGTCCTCTGGGTCACGCTGATGGCGTTTCTGGCGTCCAGCAAGTTGAAGGTATGGGAACACTTGAGGGTATAGTCCCAGGCAGGCAGAACCAGCCCCTTCTCGGCAACCTGCCGAGCCTCGCGCTCGTACATGTCGAAGAGCTGAAAGAGCATGTTCGTGTCCGCGATCTCGAAGTTATACGTCGAGTGCTCCACCTCTCCCCTGTGGTGAACGTCGCCGTAGGTCAGGGTGTCGTTCCACTGAAGGTCATACACGCTGTCCACTTTCTGTACGAACATGGCGATCCGCTCAATACCGTAGGTGAGTTCAGCCGGAACCAATGTCATGTCCACCCCTCCGACCTGTTGAAAGTAGGTGAACTGGGTGATCTCCATCCCGTCGAGCCAGACCTCCCAGCCGAGCCCCCATGCCCCCACGGTCGGGGATTCCCAGTCGTCCTCCACGAAGCGGATATCGTGCTCCGACGGATCGATGCCCAGAGCCGCCAAACTGTTGAGGTAGAGCTCCTGAACATCATCAGGAGCCGGTTTAAGGATAACCTGATACTGGTAATAGTGCTGAAGTCTGTTGGGATTTTCGCCGTAGCGTCCGTCGGTAGGGCGACGGGATGGCTCGACGTAGGCAACATTCCACGGTTCGGGGCCGATGACCCGCAAAGAGGTACTCGGATTCATGGTGCCAGCCCCTACCTCCACATCGTAGGGCTGTCGGATAATACACCCCTGTTCGGCCCAGAATCGCTCCAGACGGAAGATTATCTCCTGAAAGTTCACCTCTATCACGTCCTTATATCGATATTTTAATAAACCAAAGACAGGGTATTCAAGAGCTTCCCCGTCACATACTTTACCGTAGGGGTATCGTTATCATCCAGTCTCATCCCCAGGATTGATCTTCTGTCCGAGAGAACCCACCGTCGAAGAAGATCCATGGGTATAAGAGTCTCGGCCTCGGGACGACATCGGCGACAAAGGAATCCATCGTCGAACCAGACGGCGTGGTGAAGAGGCGACGCACACCGACAACATCGATAAAGGGACGGTGCCAGTCCCCAGCGGTGCAGAAGACGCCACAGAAATCGAAGATGGGCTCCCTCGGGCGGAACGCCCTGTTCCAGCAGGTCTAAGCTCCAGAAGAGAACAGGCAAGACCTCGTCGGTACCGTGACCGGATATCAGCGTCGTCGACAAGAGACGCGACCACCGAAGGGCCATGGACAGACATTCAGGCGTGTTCCTCAGCCCCCAGAAATCTCTCCTCACCTCAATTTCTTTGAGAAAAGATCGGGAACGACTTCGATAGAGGGAGAACTCCCCCCAGACCAGGGGTTCGGTACTGCCTCCGAGACGAACGGAGCCCCGTCCTCCTCCCGGCAGAGAGCACCATTCCGAGCCCGTTTTTTTGAAGAGAATCTGGAGATCCAGATCCCCTTCGGGGCTGATCTCCCGCCGAAGGATGACCCCAGTTCCCCGGTAGAGCCCTTGAACAGCGCCTATCATTCTCGATACCCAAAGCGACGGAGTTCCGAGTCCGAGTTTCGCCAATCCTTTCGGACCTTGACCCAGAGGTCAAGGTATACCTTGCCGCCGAGAAAATCCTCTAGGGCCTGGCGGGCAGCCGTGCCGATCTCTTTGATCATTTGCCCTCGAGACCCCAGAAGGATGAGCTTCTGTCCTCGACGTTCCACGAAAATCACGGCGCTGATGTAGGTATCTTTCCGGTCAGGATATTCCTCGGGCGTCTTGTATTCCAGCACCTCGACCGCCACGCTGTGGGGGACCTCCTGAGCTGTTCGGAGGAGGACCTGCTCACGGATAACCTCTGCTGCCAGAAAACGGGACGAACGATCGATGAGAATGCCGTCAACGTAGAGAGGAGGGCCTGAAGGTAAATGACTCATGATGGCCTCGACCAGAACGTCCAGATTGGTGCCCTCCCTGGCTGAGACGGGGAAAACATCCTGAGGATTCAGCGCTCTTCGGTAGACCTCGATCAGGGGCAAAAGTCTGGCTCTTTTGGCGCCTAAAAGATCGACCTTGTTGACCGCCAGGATCACCGGTGTCTCCGCCCTCACCAGCTGAGCTACGACATGACGATCTGGAGCCGTTATCCCCTCATCCTCCGCAGAGATGACGTAGAGGATGGCATCAGCGTCGTTGAGGGTATCCAGCGCAGCCTCGACGAGAGCCTCTCCCAGTTTATGCTGGGGTTTATGAATTCCCGGGGTATCCGTAAAGACGATCTGTCCGTTTTCTACATCCAAAATACACCGTATGGTGTTTCTTGTGGTCTGAGGCTTCGGAGAAACGATGGACGCCTTGCACCGAAGAAGGCCGTTGATCAGGGAGGACTTGCCCACATTGGGACGACCGACCACGGCGACGACACCGGATCGGTACTCGTGCTCATCACCAGTCACGATACCCCTCCCCCTCGGTGATCTTTCGAAGCTCCAGCTCGACAACACGATGATCGACCACCTGCATAACGGTGAAGATCCACTCACCATATGTAACGGAGCTTCCCACAGAGGGGAAATCCCCCGAAAGATCGGTGACGAGCCCCCCGACTGATTCCACATCCTTCGACTCGAAGGGATATCCCAAAGTCTCGCTCAGGTCCTCCAGATCCATGTTCCCCTGAACCCTATACGTATGATCGTCCACTTTCTCAATGGAAGGCAACTCGTGGTCGTATTCGTCCTGGATCTCCCCGACGATCTCCTCCAACAGATCCTCCAGGGTAATGATACCCGCCGTGCCGCCATACTCGTCCACAACCACAGCCATGTGAATTCGCCGGTTTTTCATGATATTGAACAGATCAGGAACCTTCATTGTTTCTGGGACAAAGAGAGCATCCCGTTTTAACTGGACGACCTTAACACCGGTCTCGCCGGAGTGAAGACGCCCGATAAGGTCCTTAACATACAGGATTCCCACGATGTCGTCCAGGCTCCCTTTATAGATGGGGATTCGAGAATGCCCGTGATCCTGAAGTATAGGGACGAGCTCCTCGATGCTCATCTCGCTCTCGACTACGTCCATGTCTATCCGGGGAACCATGATCTCTGAGACGCGGGTATCGTCAAAAGAGATGATGCCGTGGATCATCCGACGCTCGGCTTCCTCCAGGACCCCCGATGCTTCACCGATGGTGACCACCTGTTCGATTTCTTCCCGGGTAATAAAGGAGGCCTGAAGAGAGAGATCGACCCTGGAGAGCTTCCCTATAAAGGTGACAAGGACGCTGATGAGCCAGACAAAGGGCGTCAGAAGGACGTTGGCGACACGAATACAATGGATCGTAAGAAATAAAACCCGATCACTTCGAGCCAGAGCAAAACTTTTAGGAAAGATTTCCCCAAAAATGACGATGAGCACCGTCATAACGGCTACCGCAAGGATCATTCCATGGTTTTGAAAGACAGCCATCGCTACAATGGTTGCCAGGGAACTAGCGGCGATATTGACCAGGTTGTTGGCGATAAGGATAGTGGTCAAAACACTCTGGCGATCCTTGAGGAGCCAATCTAAAATTTTTTGAAACGGCCTATGACGCTCTCGAAGGGTCATAAGCTTGGCCCGGCTGGTGGCGGTGATGGCCGTCTCTCCTCCACTGAAAATAGCCGATAAAAGGAGAAGAACGAGTACAGCCCCCCCGGTCTGAAGGACGACGGTCATGAGGGCATCTCCTCTCGACAGAGACGGTCCATGAGGCGCTCTCTGTAACGTTCCTGAAAACACCACATCTGGGCCTTCCTCTCATCTGTATCGTGATCCCACCCCAAAAGGTGAAGCAAACCGTGGACAACCATCAGGGCCAACTCAGAATCGAAAGATGTGCCATGAGCCCTGGCGTTCACCCTGACCACTGCTGGACAGATAACCACGTCCCCCAAGGGGAGGTCATTCCAAGCATTCGGTGGTTCAAAGTGCCCATTCTCCTCCCATTGAGGGAAAGACAGAACATCTGTGGGAGCGTCGATCCCTCGATAGGTTCGATTCAAGCCCCTGATGGAATCTGTGTTCACCGTTGCGATGGACAGAGATACCGAGTTTCGATCTGTCCACTGAGGCCACACCTCGTCAAGCAGAGAGGGAAGCTCAGACAGGAGCAACTCCTCATCAAGAACAGGGTATGATCGAGGGTCTCCTTCGTCAGAGGAGATGCCGATCTCCAATTTCATCACGTAGGTCCGTCCTTTCCGGCAAGAGCCGTTGTCTGTGGTAAGGGTGCGATGTTTCTGGTGTGATACATGGATTTCAGGGTCTGGATCATGGCCGACTTGACCAACGAAAGATCAGCAAAAGTCAGGCCAGTGTCGTCCAATTGACCTGCCTTCAGCTTGGATGCGACCACGCCGTCAACGATCTCCTGGAGATCTGAGAAATTTCGGAGATTCTCCCGCTCAGCTCGAACGGCAGCCTCTACCGAGTCGGCCAGCATGACTACCCCTGTCTCCGCACTGGCTGGTCTGGGGCCAGGGTAGTGAAATTGACTGGAGGATGGGTCCAACCCCATACGCAATGCCTTTTTATAAAAATACCCCAAAAACGTGGTTCCGTGATGCTCCGATATGAACCGACGAATTCCCTCGGGAAGCCGATATTCCGCCGCTAAATCAAGTCCCTCCCTGACATGGGATATGATAACCAACGTCGACATAACCGGTGAAAGGCCATCGTGAGCGTTTTTGGCACCAAATTGGTTTTCGACGAAAAATTGAGGTCGTTTGAGCTTGCCGATATCGTGAAAAAAAGCCCCGGCCTTAGCCAAACGCGAGTTAATCCCCAAGGCATCCGCTCCAGCCTCAGCCAGAGTAGCCACCATCTGAGAATGGTGATAGGTCCCCGGAGCCTCAATCTGAAGCCTTTTTTGAAGCGGATGGTCTGGCTGACACAGCTCCAGAAGCCTGAGAGGGGAAAGTGTGTCAAAAAGGGCCTCTGTCAGTGGGAGGAAGACCATGATGACAGTCCCCCACAAAACGGACACGCTCAAGGTTTTCATGAAAAACATGTAGTCAAAAGAGCTTCTGAAGGCCCATCGAGTCGCCAGAGTCACCATCAGAGCTACCAAACCAAGCTCGACCATGCTCAGCCAGAGCCGGGATCGAGAGTCGATTTTCATAAAAAGCCTCTCCCCAACAGCAGCCACCGCCACTCCCGTCGCCAAGATCTCGCCAAAAGAAAGAGGCGTTGAGTCGTTAAACACCACGGCGATAATCACCGAACCAGACAGAACAACACCGCTGGCCGGACGAAGAGGCATCGTGGCATAGGCCAACGCCCCCAATGGAATGACCGCCAAAGCCGTCATCTTGTATAAGCCAGAGAGCCCGGCAGCGCAAAGTCCCATAGAGAACAAAAACACCACATATCCCATTCTCGAAGGATCCCAGGGCAGAACCACCACCCACCTGACCCAGAAAAAAGCCAATGGAACTGTCAAAAGAAGCAGGAGCATGAATCGATAAGGGAAACTGGCCCGAGGATAGCCTTGTTTTTCGAGGAGTCTGGCTATCTGATCCGTAATCAGCTGACCTTTGGTCACGATCACATCCCCCCCATGAACTTCCTGAGAGACAGACTGAACGGCCTCGGCAACCATATTTCTGAGCTTGTCAGTGATCTCGCCATCCTCGGCTACCAGGGGGATCAAGACCTCCGAGAGGGTCTGAACAGCCAGGTTCCCTTCGCCAGCAGAAAGGTCTGCTTTCGCCAAAGATCTCCAAAGGATATCGTCGGTAACACCCATAGGAGAGTTACGATATCCATCCTCCAACAAAAGAGCGGTCCCCGCCGAGGAAATTTCCCGAAGGACGACCATCCGCCGATCTTCCGAGATCGTGCCGAGAAGCTCAGCCAGGGCCGGGGAAACGCCGGCCTCCTGCAAACGACCAGAAGCGACGAGTTGAAGTCGCTCCTTAACCTCCCGAAGTCGCCTGGTCTGTCTGGTCAAAACTCCGACAACGCTGTCTTGAGCCATATCCCGGAGACGTTGCGTTTCGTCCTGATCATCATAGAACATATCGTACAGGGCAAAATAGGTCCTCGGTGCCGGAGCTCCTGCCATAAAGCCGTTCTCCAGATCAAGAGCTGCCCATCGAAGAATCAAAAGCAGCATCGCCACGATGGACAGGACAAACAGAGGAAGATAGACCGTCCGAAGACGAGCGAGGTTCCTCTCAGGATGATGATGTGGCGTTTCTCTTTTCGAATCTCTCATAAGCAGCCACAACCCTCTGGACGATCTCATGACGCACCACGTCCACGTTCTCCAAACGGATAAACTGAATACCCATGACGTCGTTCAGTATCTCCTGCACGACAAACAAACCGGACCGTTTCCCCGACGGAAGATCGACCTGGGTCAGGTCCCCGGTGATCACGGCCTTAGACCCAAAACCGAGCCTGGTAAGGAACATTTTCATCTGTTCCGGCGTCGTGTTCTGGGCCTCATCCAGGATGACAAAACTGTCGTTCAGGGTTCGTCCCCTCATGTAGGCCAGAGGCGCTATTTCGATGACGTTCTTATCCACGTACCGCATGAACCGCTCCGGCGTAAGGAGCTCAAAAAAAGCATCGTAAAGGGGACGAAGGTAGGGTTCCACTTTCTCTTGAAGAGCACCAGGCAGAAAGCCCAAACTCTCGCCGGCCTCTACCGCAGGACGGACCAGAACGATGCGGTTAATAGCTCCGGATTTGAGCATATTCACCGCCTCACAGACCGCCAGATAGGTCTTACCGGTTCCAGCAGGGCCAATACCAAAAACGACGTCGTTTTCTCGAATTGCCTGAACATAGGTGCGTTGTCCCAGCGTTTTAGGCCGAACCGGTTTGCCTCGGGCTGTCATGCAGAGTAGGTCGTCATACAGGGCCTCCAGGTCAACCGAGCCCTTTCGGGCAATCATGTCCATGCCATAGCGGATCTCGGCAGGGCGAATAGAATGCCCCTTCTCAGCGATCCGCCCCATCTGCTCCACCAGGTTAGAGACGATCTCTACGGCATCCTGATCAGGTCCCTGGACCACCACCACGTTTCCTCGCAGAACCAGCCGAACAGGGTAGCGTTCCTCTATGAGTTTGATGTTCTCGTCATCTTTGCCAGCCAACTTCGAGATAGCCTCCATACCGGCAAAGTCGAAAGAGGCCGAGCATCCCTCCGAGGTCACGATCACTGAGGATCTCCGCCGACTCAAGGGTGCTGATCTCCTAAGTGACACAGAGGCTTTCTCGTGAGCTCTTCACACATATTCATCATGTCCTTTTTCACATTCTGCACACGAACGGATCAAACCGGATATGCGATCTCCTCGACAGCCTGTTCCAAACCAACATCTCTCAGGGTGCTCCTGACGTATTTTTTCATGAGAAAGTCCTTGGCAACAGCAGGGAAGAGGACGTAGCTCAGGACGTCTTCGGGCTGGGTCACCCATGCTGCAACATCAGCACGAGCTTCCTCCAGCTCTGGTTCTATTTTTTCTCCGGGGCGACAGATGATGGGTTGATCGGATCCCAAAATTTTTGCCTGGATTTCCGGGTCAACCGGTGCCGGAGGTTTACCGTAGTACCCCATAAAATAATTTCGAACCTCCTTGGGGACGATCTTCCATCGTTCTCCCACCAGGACGTTGAGGGTCGCCTGGGTTCCGACGATCTGACTGGATGGAGTGACCAACGGAGGATACCCCATAGCCTTTCGGACCACGGGCACTTCCCGAAGGACCTCCTCAAGGCGATGCTCAGCCGCCTGTTCCTTGAGTTGGTTGACCAGATTCGAGTACATTCCGCCGGGGATCTGATAGATCAGAACGTTTGTATCGGCACCCTCAAGTCTAACGAAAAGCTCATCATATTTTCGCCGGAGCTCCTTAAAGTGGTGGGCAATGGGAATCATATCATCCAACGCAAGACCTGTATCGTAGCGTCCCCCGGCCAGGGCTGCCACCATAGTCTCAGAGGCTGGCTGGCTTGTCCTCATCGAGAAGGGAGAGATGGCACAGTCCACGACGTCCGCCCCTGCCTCTATCGCAGCGTAATAGGCCATGGAGGCCAGACCACTCGTATAGTGGCTATGGAGCTGAATCGGCAACCCGGTCTCCTTCTTGATGCCCCGGATCAACCGATCAGCGTCCACCGGGCTGAGAAGACCGGCCATGTCCTTGATACAGATCGAGTCGGCCCCCATGTCCCTCATGGATCCGGCAAGCTCGACAAAGAGCTCGTTTGTGTGGACCGGCGAGAGGGTGTAGGAGATACACATCTGGAGATGGGCACCCTCACGTTTGACCTGATCAGCCGCGATCTCAAGGTTTCGGATGTCATTCAATGCATCAAACACCCGCATAATGTCGATACCGTTGCCCACGGCCCGCTTCACGAATTCCCGAACCACGTCGTCGGCGTAGTGCCGATAGCCCACCAGGTTCTGTCCACGGAGGAGCATCTGAAGTTTGGTCTTGGAAACGTGTTTTCTGAGAATCCTCAAACGCTCCCAGGGATCTTCATCCAGGAAGCGCATGCATGAATCGAAGGTCGCCCCACCCCAGACCTCCAGGGAATGGTACCCCACCTGATCCAGCCTCTCCAGGACCGGCAACATGTCCTCTATTCGGAGTCTCGTGGCCATCAGAGACTGATGGGCATCTCTCAAAGCCGTCTCGGTAATCCCCACTCTGTTTTTTTTCTTCGATTGACTCATATTATCCCCTCCCTGAACCGAGCTCTGAACACTATATCACAAGGGTTTTCCCAACGCATCTTTCCGGGATGACGCTTTCTTGGCCTGCTCCCAGAGGACGTCGAGCTCGGTTAAATCGGTATCCTCCCAGGCGACCCCTCTGCTTCTGAGATCCTCCTCGATATGTTCAAATCGCCGGATAAATTTTTTATTCGTAGCCTCCAGAGCCTGATGAGGATCCACCCCAAGTCGTCGGGCGAGATTCACCACGGAGAACAGTACGTCGCCGATCTCCCGAGAAAGCTGATTTTTGTCCCCGCTCTTCATGGCCTCCCGGACCTCAATCACCTCCTCGGTGATCTTTTGAAAAACAGGCTCCTGGTTTTCTGGCTCCCAGTCGAAGCCTACATGAGCCGCCTTGTCCTGCACCCGAAAGGCCTTGATCAGAGGTGGAAGCCCTTTAGGAACCCCCGAGAGGACCGACGCTCCGCTGTCCTGCCCACCCTTTTCCTGAAGTTTGATCCGCTCCCAGTTTCTAAGGACCTGATCGCTGTCGGTCACCGATAGCTCCCCGAAAACATGAGGATGACGCCTAACGAGCTTGGACGATATGCCTTGTATCACGTCGTCCAGGGTAAAATCACCCAGCTCCTCGGCGATGACTCCCATGAAGACCACCTGGAGCAACAAATCCCCGGCCTCCTCGCATAGCCCCTCCATTGAACCCTCGGCCACAGCGTCCACAAGCTCGTAGGCCTCCTCGATGACGTGAGGACAGATGGAGCCGTAGGTCTGTTTTCTGTCCCAGGGGCAACCTCCCGGCGCCCGAAGGCGCTCCATGATCCGTTTCAGTTCTCCAAACAACCGGGCACTCTGGGGCACGAGATCACTCCTTTCCGTTTTGTGCAGGGGTTTTCAGACAGGTCTGAAACAGGCTTTCGATCCCCTTAGTTCCTCCTGGACCGATCCAACGACGACCGATCCGACGCCACGGAAGAGGCAAGGAGATAGAGCTGGTCCGATCCACCGTAAGTTCCCATCGTTCCTCCGACACAACTCCGTGAATTATACCGTGCTTTCCTCCTTCCGTCCTGATCACCGCCAGGTCAACAAGAGCCCTAACTGTGGGTGGCAGAGGACCAAAGCGGTCTTGAAATTCCCGCCTGAGGTCCTCTCCATCGGCTACCGTGGCGACCTGATCCAGACGACGATACAGACTCAGCCTCACCGACGACTGGGGGACATAGCTCTCGGGGATGGCGAGAGGCATCTGGATATCCACAGTGAGCTTCGGTAAAGCTTCGCCCCGGAGCTCCCGTATACGTTCCTGAAGTTTCGTGTAGTAGAGCTGAAGACCAATCCGCTCCCTGTGGCCATGTTGGGTCATCCCCAGGAGATCACCTCCGCCTCGAATCTGGAGATCCTGACGAGCAAGCTCGTATCCCGCTCCCTGAAAGGAGAGCCGCCCGATAGCCTCAAGCCGTTCCTCGGTCGATCGAGGAATAGGTTGATTCTGAGGGTAGAGAAACAGAGCATACGCCGTCTCCTCCCGACGGCCCACCCGCCCTCGAATCTGATGCATCTGTGCCAATCCCAGGGTTCTGGAATCATCGACGATCAGGGTATTGGCCCGCCCCACGTCCAGACCGCTTTCAACGATGGTGGTGCAGATCAGGATGTTCACCGTCCCTTCATAGAAAGCCATCATGGTCTCCTCCAGCTCTCTCTCGCCCATTTTCCCATGGGCCACAGCCACGACGGCGTCGGGGAAACGACTTTGGACCCATTCCGCTCGTTCCAAGATAGACGTTACCCGATTGTGAATAAAATAGGTCTGACCACCTCGGGCAAGCTCCCGAGCTACCACAGACCTCACCAGATCGTCGCTCCATGGTCCCGTAACCGTGACAACCGGCGGTCGGTTCCCCGGTGCCGTCTCGATCACCGAGATGTCCCTCATTCCCCTCAGGGCCATGGACATGGTCCGGGGGATAGGCGTCGCCGAAAGGGTCAAAATGTCAACACCTATAGAGAGCTCGCGGAATCTTTCTTTATGGGCAACCCCAAATCGATGCTCCTCATCGATCACGATTAGGCCAAGGTCCCGAACAGCCAGGCCTTGCTGAAGCAGACGGTGGGTTCCTATCACAACGTCGACCCGACCATCGGCCAAGGCGAGAAGGGTTTCCTCCTGTTTGGATGGCGAGACAAATCTGGAGAGGAGCTCGACTCGAACCGGAAACGGAGCCATTCGACTTTTGAAGGTGAGATAGTGCTGCTGAGCCAGGACCGTCGTAGGGACCAAAACCAACACCTGAGTTCCATCCATGACGGCTTTGAAGGCTGCCCGAAGAGCCACCTCGGTCTTGCCGTATCCCACGTCGCCGACGATTAAACGATCCATGGGGTGGGAAGACTCCATGTCCCTCTTGACATCCTGAATGGCCTGGAGCTGATCCCTGGTCTCCATGTGGGGAAAGTGGGCCTCGAAGGTCCTCATAGCTTCGCCGTCGGACGAGAAGGAACGCCCCTGAGCCACAGCTTTACGGGCGTAGAGGTTCAACAGCTCTCGGGCCTCCTCCTCAACCTGATGTTCGGCTTTTTTCAACGCCGTCCGCCAACGCTTCGATCCGAGACGATCAGCTGACGTCGATTCATCGACGGAGCCTTGATAGGAGGATATTTTGGCAAGCTGTGTCACCGGAAGGAGAAGGCGTTTTTCATCGTGGAAAAGCAACGCCAAAAACTCCTGGCTCCCCCAGTCTCCTCCTATAAGCTCAAGTCCGCCATATCGACAAAGACCGTGCTCCTGGTGAACCAGCCACTGTCCCTCGTCGAACGCCAGACTCCAGTCACGAGGCGTATTCGCTCGATCAGTCCGGCGATCCGGTCTCAGGCCGTAGAGCTCCATGTCCGACAGGACTACCCGTTTCCGTCGAAGATCCACAAAACCACCGGTCACAGGCGACGGAGCCCAGTCCAGTTTTTGAAGCGAACGAGGCGGCGGGGAGGTACTTCTGATGGATATATGATACCCCTCGTCAATCCAGAGGGAGACCTGAGCCTCCAGGTCCTCAATACGCCCTCGAAACCGGGGAGGTTCTACAACCCCAGGCCGTTCCTGACGGAGCGTCACAACGGGCTCAAAGCGAACGACCTGTGGCGCATCCATGAGGAAGCGATCCCAACGATCCTCCGGAATGGAGCATCGATCAGACAGGTTGTTCCAGATCCACCGAAAACCGTCGGCGTTGCTCTGACAACGCCGAGGATCGAAGATATAGACCGGTCCGTTCTCGACGATCATCGACGCCACAGACTGAAAATCCCGATTCTCAAGTCCCCAAACGGTGACGGTCTCTGAACGATATCGAGTCGTTTGATCTCCTGGGGAAAAAAGCCGGATATCCTCGACCTCCTCGTCGAAAAAAGCAATCCGATAGGGCATCTTAGACGAAGGGTCAAAAAGGTCCACCACGCCACCTCGAACGGCATATTCACCAGGGCGCCATACCAGATCAACCCGGCGATATCCTCTTTCATCAAGCCATAAAACCAGTCGTTCCCGACCAACGTCTCTCCCAACAACCAGCTCCAGGCTGGAGCGACCTCCCGCATACGGAGACAGAATTCCACCCGGTGTTGCCACCAATATTCCTCTTGTACGGCTCCATTGCCGGAGAACATGCCCTCGAACCGACGGCTCTATGAGATCGTTGACGTCCCGTTTTTCCAAAGCAGGATCTGAAAGCCGGAAAAAGAGTCCGTCGGGGCGAAGGGCCAGAGCATCGGAAAGGAAATCGTCGGCCTGAGCTTCGTCGGGAAGCACTACCGTGAGTCGAACGTCCTCCGGGCAGAGCCATGGCCGAATAGCTCCTTTCATGGCAAGGAGAACGCTGATTGACCTCGAATCCCTCTTTGTACTTCCATCCGCCACCATCAACCCTCCCCCATATAAAATGATCAGGGGACAGCGAGCTCTTGGCCCGTCCATCCCCTGAGATAGACTCTATTCGTCAGTTGATCAGGCTCATGACGTCAGCTATGGGTCTCTCGATCCACAACCGACATGCCTCCAGAGCTTTTTCCAGACTGTGGAGGAAATACGGCAGTTCGTCGTCCCGAAAGCGTCCCAGAACGAAGTCGGCCAAAGGTATCTTCGGAGGTTTAGGCCCAACTCCAATACGCAACCTGGGGATTACCGAGGTACCGAGAGAGGCAATGACGGATTTCATGCCGTTATGCCCCCCGGCAGACCCCTGAGCCCTGATCCGGACGGTACCGGTATCCAAAGCGACCTCGTCGTAAACCACGAGGAGGTCCTTCAGCTCCACAGGACGATAGCGGCAAAACTCCAAAAGAGCTTCGCCGCTGCAGTTCATATATGTAAGGGGCTTGAGCAGGTAGACAGACTCACCATCCAGACAAGCTGGTCCCCAGAGAACGGATCGAAACCGCTCCTGAGGCCTCCCCAGGCCAAGGGTGGCCACAAGCTCATCAACGAGCATCCACCCAACGTTGTGCCTGGTCTGACCATACCGGAGTCCTGGATTTCCAAGCCCGATGATGACTTTCACGATCTGGACGTTGAGCCCCTACTCGGCAGTCTCCACTTCTTCTTCGACGACTCCTTCAGCCTCCTCGGAGACTTCGATCTCCTGGACTCTGCCATGACTCACCTCGACCACGACCTCCGACAGATCGTCCCTGAGGATCTCGGCACTTTCAGGAAGAAGAAGGTCCTGCAAGGTGACGCTCTCTCCAATCTCCATTTCGCTCACATCCAGGACAACGACTTCGGGTATGTCTTTAGGAAGAACGGAGATCTCGACATCGATCACTCCCTGCGTGATCTGTCCTCCAGCTTTGACGCCAGCGCAGACGTCCTTGCCCTCAAGCTCGATAGGAATTCGAACGGAGACCTTATGACCCTTCACCAACTGGTACAGATCAACGTGAAGCACCTCGTCGGTGGTGTAGTTTCTGGACAGCTCCCGGATGATACACATTTCGTTTTTTCCGCCATCAATGTGGGCGTCAAATCGCAGTGTGTTCCAGTGCCCTCCCCGAAGATGGGGGAGAAAATCGTCGGCCTTGATTTTGCCGACAATTGCCTCTTGATAGTCTGGTCCATAGAACACCGCCGGGATATACCCGGATCGGCGAAGGCGACCACAGGCCCCTTTCCCGGTTTCCTCCCGTTTTTCAAAAGTCAAATTCACAAGATCCATCAAAAAAATCCTCCTCAGACGTCGCTTTCGCAACTTTATGGTAACGACCGATTGAGCTAGTCGAAAAGGCTGCTCACCGAGCGATCCACATGCACTCGCCGGATGGCTTCCGCAAACAAGGGCGCAATGGACAACTGAGTAATTTTATCCAGTTTTCGCTCATCCGGCAAGCAGATACTGTCGGTCAGGATCACTCCATCCACATCAGGAGACTCCAAGCGCTCCATCGCTGGTCCCGAGAGAATCCCGTGAGTCGCGCAGCAGTAAACCTGCCGTGCTCCTCGTTCCTTCAACGCCTTAGCAGCGTTGACGATGGTCCCCGCCGTGTCGATAATATCGTCCACCAGGATAGCGACCTTACCAGAGACATCGCCAATAACCGCCATGACTTCGCAGTAGTTGGCAACCTCATGAGACCGACGCTTGTCTACGATAGCAAGATCGGCGTTCAGCGCAACAGCAAACTTACGTGCCCGAACAACCCCCCCGACGTCGGGAGCCACAACGGTCACATCCTGCTTCTCCAGGTCCTGGACTAAAGATTTCTGGAAGTGGGAGGCCAGCAGAGGAATCCCCGTGAGATGATCAACCGGGATGTCGAAAAACCCCTGAATCTGACCGGCGTGCAGATCAGCGGAGATTACCCGATGGACTCCCGAGGTCTCCAGAAGGTTGGCCACGAGCTTCGCCGATATGGGATCTCGGGCTTTGGTCTTTCGGTCCTGTCGGGCATACCCAAAATAGGGAATGACTACGTTAATTCTATAGGCCGACGCCCGCTTCAGCGCATCCACCATGATGAGCAGTTCCATAAGATTGTCGTTAACGGGATAACTTGTGGGCTGAACGACAAAAACATCGTCCCCCCGAATGCTCTCCTCTATGGAAAGTCCGATCTCGCCATCGGAAAATCGATAATGGCTCACGTTCCCCATAGACACACCCAGCTCGGCACATACTTTCTCGGCAAAGGCCTTATGAGCCGTCCCCGACAGGATCGTAAGCTTATTGTGGCTATTTGCGATGATCTCCACCCCCTGTTTTTTTACGGGCTCTCCACCCTTCAATATGCCTCTGGCGAGCTCTGGCGATCGCCAGAGCATCCTCCGGTACGTCCCTGGTGATGATCGATCCGGCCCCGGTCATGGACCGGTCTCCCAGGTGAACAGGTGCCACCAACATGGTGTCGCTACCGACAAAAACATCGTCTCCGATAATTGTCCCGTGTTTCGACGTACCGTCGTAGTTACAGGTGATCGTACCGGCTCCCACATTGGTACAGGTCCCCACCACGGTATCACCCATGTAGGACAGATGAGGGACCTTGCTGCCCTCTCCGATGCGGCTGTTTTTCACCTCAACGAACTTCCCGGCAAAGGCCCCCGATCCCAGGACACTCCCCTGACGCATGTAACAAAACGGACCAGCCTGCGATCCTGGCTCCATGGCCGAGTCCTCAATGCAACAAAAACCCTTCACCTGAGCTTGTTCGCCGATATTTGCGTTCCTGAGTATCGAAAAGCTGGCGATGGAGGCCCCTATACCAACTATGGTTTTCCCCCAAAGCTGAACGTTGGGAAAGAGCACAGCTTCTCCAAGAAAGGATACATCGGCCCCAATCCAGACCGAATCGGGGTCCACACACTTGACACCAGCGGCCATCCACCGATTCAGGAGACGGTCACGAAGAAGCCGCCCCGCTTGGGCCAGTTCCCGGGGATCGTTGACGCCCAGGAGCGTTCGAGGATTGGGCACCATCACAGGAACGACAGGGACCCCCATATCCTGAAAGAATACCACAGAATCCACAAGATAATATTCGCCTTGAGCGTTGTCCTGATTCAAGGATTCGAGGCTTTGAAGCAAAACCGGAACATCGGCCAGGTACACACCGGCGTTGACCTCGGCGACAAGACGTTCCTCAGGCGTGCAGTCCCGCTCCTCCACAATTCGTACCCGTTCTCCCCGAACGACTCGGCCGTAGCCATGAGGATCGTCCAGGTTGAACGTAAGAAAGGAACAGCCCCCCTCGTGAGCTTCAAAAAGCATATCCACAGTCTCACCGTCGAGCAGAGGCATATCTCCGTTAACGATGAGAACCCGTTCAAACCCCTGAAGCCATTCTCGAGCCATCATAACGGCATGCCCTGTTCCAAGCCGCTCTCGTTGCCAGATCGTCGTCACCTGGGGCCACTGTTCGTCGAGATATTCACGAACCATATCCCCTCCATGACCGATCACAACGCCCACAGTGCCATATGGCTCGACGACCCTTAAAACATGAGCAATCATTGGCTCGTCCAAAACGGACTGCATCACCTTGGGCCGATCGCTCTTCATCCTGGTTCCCTGCCCGGCCGCCAAAACCAAAATAGCCACGGCACCGTTGTCCCCATGTCTCATATCGTATCACCTTCACTCACAGGAGAGCACAAAAAGAGGGGGAACCGCTGCCTCCCCCTTCTGCTATACTAAAAGACAGCGACGGCGCTCTTTTCTCAGAGACTCTCCGCCCAGATGTCGACAAACCATCATAAAAGCGCTCCTATACTACCATGGCTGTCTCGAGTGTCAAGGCGACCGAGAGAGCCAAGAAGATGAGGTGATTCCCTTGCTCGTTGCCCTACTGATTCTCATAGCCCTCTCCCTGCTCGTCGGCTCGATCGCAGGGATCATGGTTTTTCGAGGAGCGCCTCGAGCCACCCCTGTTTTCTGGACCTCGCTCATCCTCTTTTTCACCGCATCGGTGGTCCTTATCGCCAAAGAAATATCTTTATGGCTCGCCTTAGCTCCGGCCATACCGGCGACCATCATCGGTACGATTCTCTTCAAAACCGGGAGACATCCGTGACGGCTCTGCTCATAACCACCCTTCTCCTCTATGGCCCCTATGGATGGTGTTTTATGAGGGGAGAACCTCTGGAGCGATATGGCCTTCGGTGGATACTGACGCCTCAATCTCTTCGTGAGACTTTAGGAGCAACGGCGGTAACGTTGCTCATACTTACTCCTGTAGCTATGGCGTGGCCAAGCTCGGCATTGCCGAGACACGTGGCATTGCCGGTTCTCCCACGCCTGGTCGGGATCGGAGTCTCAGCAGCCATCGTGGAGGAGGTTTTTTTTCGAGGCTGGGTTCAGACACTTCTGTCATCTCGCCTTACACCTCGATGGGCCATCCTCCTGACGTCAGGGCTCTTTGCTCTGACCCATCTGATCCTCAAAGTACACTGGCTCAGGGTCGCCACGTTCTTCCCCGGCCTCGTCATGGGCCTTCTCAGACAACGCCACGGTTCTGTGGCCCCCTCAGCCCTGTATCATTTTCTCGGGAACCTCTGGGCAATTTGGTTTTTCCCTGACATGCCGGTCTAAACTCAAGCTTATTAGAGAGCAGAAAAAGGAGGAACAGCGGTTGAACCTACGATTCTTGCGGCAGTTTCTGTCCATTCTGTTGATCCTTTGGAGTTTTCCTTGCTGGGGAGCTCTTCGATGGACCATCGAAATCCCAGTGCAGGAGGGAGCCCAGGTCACAGCGCACATGGACGGTAGAACGATTCCACTGGGAACCGTCGAGTCCATCCCTACCTCGTCCCGACACCCCAGCTACACCGCCAGTGCCTGGGGCACACCGGGACACTGTTGCGCGTCGGCGGTGAACGCCCTTCATTTTCTGGTGTCGGTGGAAAACAAGAAGGGACGAACCATCAGCGTGATCCCATCGGACACGATAGCCCCAGCTGCCACTCCTGGAACCGCTGTGGTGATCCGAGGCAAAGGCGGCCTGGGGCTCTTCGGAACGTGGGCTCCTCCCGTGGGGACACCGGTCATGATTCGATCCCTCAACGGCTTCCAAGAAATTCTGGGACCATCTCGACTCCCCGTCCGAGGAGACACGATGGTCCTGGCCGTGAACGTCCCGTCACCGCCGATCATGGTCGACATAGAGAACAGGCCATCGGGACAGGTGACCCTGTGGACCGCACGGGGCCCCAGGATCATCGCCCACGTCGTTCGACCAGTTCGGGGAACAGGCCGATTCGGCGGAACCCTGTATCAGTCGGTGGGACGGATGAGAGCCAACCATCCGGGAGTTATCGACATCTCTACATCTCGATACGGCCACATCGGTGGCTTTCAGATCGTTCCCCTTCAACACGGTAAATCCCCCGAGATGGCATCGATGTGGTCCATGACCCAGTGGATGATCCTGGCCCCTGAGAGCGACACGCCTTTGGCGGGACACTGGCCTCTTTTCTCCGAGGCCATGATTCCGGGTCCTACTCAGCCCCAGGACGAATCAGCCCGGGGGCTCTCCCTCTGGGCTCGATACGGACGGAGATCTCTGGTGCTGTGTCGCATGGACAGTGGCCCCTGGCAGTGGCTTCCTCAGGTTGAGGGACGAAATGACCTGGGTCTTCAATCGATCACCCACCTGCGGATATATTTTCCAAACGACGCAGAACCCCTGAGCTCGAGAGATCAAGCCTATTAAAAAACGTGAAGAGGATACCATGATGAGGCATCACAATGAAGAATAAAAAAATATTAAAAGTAACAATCTTTCTTTTTCCAGGAGCAGTATTGACAATACTTTGTTTAATATCATTCTACGTGTTTGAACTATGGCATCGAAATACCTACAAAACCGAATTGCAAACCATAAAAATGCCAGAACGAAATATAAAATTTATACTACTAACTGACATGTCTGGTTTTGATGACATTTCATGGTATGTGTATAAAATTTCTGTTGATAAAAACCTCTCTGCCGCTCAGAAAAAATCAGGGGAAACAAATGACGTTTTGTTCTGGAATTATTCTGAAGCAGGTGAACATCAAGAAAACCCATTCATCAGGATCACCAAAGGGAAATATCTAATATTTAGCAGAGGCAATTTAGATTATAGTCTTTACGATATTGACCAAGATAAAGTTATTGTAAATGAACACTCTGCATGGGGTGCTGTAGCAAAAAAATCAACTATCGATTTACCGATCCAAGAAACCGATCAATTAATGAATGAATGGGTGCTAAAAAACGTACACACGAAAATAAGCAATTATATTAAATAGCTGAGATAACAATATCCTCCCCGCCCTCTTACTCTACCGTCACGCTTTTTGCCAAATTCCTGGGCTGGTCGATCTCCCGGCCTCGTGCCAAAGCCACGTAATAGGCGAAAAGCTGAAGGGGAACCACCGTCAGAAACGGTGATAACTCGGGCTCAGTTTGGGGCACCCAGATCACGTCCTGAACCTGATCGAGGAGGACATCCCGCCCCCGAGAAGCCACGGCAATAACCGGAGCATGCCGGGCTTTGGTCTCCTGGACGTTGGACAACGTCTTCTCGAACAACGAATCATCCGGCATGATGACCACCACCGGAACCGACGCCTCCAGCAGGGCGATGGGGCCGTGTTTCATCTCCCCTGCGGCGTAGGCCTCAGCATGAATGTAGGATATCTCCTTGAGTTTCAACGCACCCTCCAAAGCCACGGGGAACGACACCCCCCGTCCAAGAAACAAGAAGTCCTTCACATCGGCATATCGACTGGCTATCTCCTGAATCACGGCTGCCTGTTCGAGGGATGCCTCTACCTTGTACGGCAGGGACACCAGTTCCCTGACGATACGACCTTCGTCAGCCTCAGGAAGAGTTCCCCTGAGTTTGGCCAGGTACAGCCCCAGAAGATATAACACCGTCACCTGCCCTAAGAAAGTTTTTGTAGCGGCCACACCGATCTCAGGACCGGCCTCGAGCAAGAGAACATCGTCCACCTCTCGAGCGATGGAGGAGAGGCCGTTGTTCGTCACCGCCAGACATCGAGCCCCCTTGCTTTTGACGAATCGCTCCGCCGACAGGGTATCTATGGTCTCGCCCGACTGAGAGACGAGGACAGCCAAGGTCTCCTCTCCGGCAGGAATAGCCCGATATCGATATTCCGAAGCGATTTCCACTCGGACGTCCAAATCAGTGAATCTCTCGATAAGCCGCTCCGCTACCTGAGCAGCGTATAAGGAACTTCCACAGGCTACCAGATGAAGCCTTCGAAGGGACCGGGCCCATTTGGGGGTCCAGTCGAGTTCATGAGAGAGATCTACCCGATCACCCTCGGTCCGTCTCTGAAGAGATCGACGCAGGACGGCCCCCTGCTCGTTGATCTCCTTGAGCATGAAATGGGGATAGCCCCCCTTATCGACCATGGAGAGATCCCAATCGACCTGGAGGGACTCTTTCGAGATATCCCGCCCCTTCTCGTCCCAGAAGACAACGCCCTCCCTGGAGAGACAGGCCATCTCTCCTTCCCCCATATAGACGATCCGACGAGTGTACGGGAGGACTGCCGGAACGTCAGAGGCGCAGAGAAACTCGCCATCTCCGAACGCCACAATCAGAGGAGAGCCCTTTCGAAGACAGTAGAGGTGTTCCCTGTCATCGGTGAAGATCACAGCCAAGGCGAACGCACCGCTGAGACGCTCAGAGAGCTCGACCAGAGCCTGCTTGGGATCGCCACGATACAGCCGGGCCAGAAGCTGGGCGATGACCTCAGTATCCGTCTCAGATACGAAAGTGACGCCTTCTCGAAGAAGTTCGTCTCTAATATCCAGATAGTTCTCAGCGATACCGTTATGGACTAAAACGACCGAGTTGCCCTCATCCCTGTGGGGATGTGCGTTCTCCACGGTCACCCCACCATGGGTAGCCCATCGGGTATGTCCCAACCCCACGGTTCCCTTCAAAGGAGATCGATTGACCGCCTGAAGCAAATCGGCCACCTTGCCGACCTCTCGAACCACCTGAACCCCGTCCTTACCGACGACAGCCATTCCTGCCGAGTCATACCCCCGATACTCTAACCGGGCAAGCCCTTCTAAAATCACCTGGGAAACGTCCCGGTGACCGATATATCCTACAATTCCGCACATGGGAGTCATCCCATCCTTCCGTCATTGGGGAAAATCCAAGGCTCTTTGTCCCGTCGGTCACCCAACAGTTTTGTGGCCTGGGTTCTGGGAGGTTTCCCGCCCCCCTGGAGGCATCCGCCGATATATCGATCATCCTCCACCCTCGTCAACTGAGATGTTACCCCAGTCCAGGCGCTTCCATCAACCGCTTTGCAGCCTCAATGTCACCTCCCTTCACGAAGGGACGGTCCTCATCAAAGTGCCGTCTCAAGTATCAATTGCTCAAGATCACGAGAGAGGGTCTCCATCCGAAGAGAGTCCTCACATTCCACCAGAAGGCGAATCAGCGGCTCAGTTCCCGAGGGACGGAGAAAGATCCGCCCTGAAGAGCCAAGCGCTCTATCCTCAGCCTCCACGACCTGCGAGATTCTTTCGGAGCTCATAACTGACGCCCTGTTTTGAACCGGGATATTCGTCAGTTTCTGAGGAAAACGACCAAATCGGTCAACCAACGAGTCCACATCCTCGCCGAGATCACGACACGCCTGAAGAAAGAGAAAACCGGTACACAGTCCATCTCCCGTTTTGGTGAAGGGGTGGACAATGACGTGTCCCGATTGCTCCCCTCCAAGATGAGCTCCCCGCTCTTTCATGGTCTGAAGAACATATCTGTCTCCCACAGAGCACCGATAGACGGAGATAGACTCGTCCTGCAAGCGACGTTCCAGGGCAAGATTGCTCATGACCGTCGCCACGACACCCTCACCAAGGCGTCCCTGAGAATGAAGCCACCGAGCCAGCACCCAGAGCATGATGTCCCCGTCCAGCACACGCCCCTGGCTGTCGGACAACAGGACCCGATCAGCATCTCCATCGTAAGCGATACCTAAACGGTATCCCTCAGACCTGACCGCAGAACACAAGGTATCCATAACCATGACGCCACACTTCTCGTTGATATTCAAACCATCAGGAGATGCCCCTAGAATGGAGGCTCTTTCGAAACCACAGGACCTCAGGATCTCCGGAATCACCGAAGCAGCAGCACCATGAGCACAATCAAAGAGAATTCGAAGGTCACGATCACATTTTTCTCCAACGGAAGTCACGTGAGAAGCGTATTGGTTATTGAAGTCGGACTCCATATATTGGATGGACCCCACTGAGGCTCCAGAAGGCCGCCAATCGTCGATCAGATTGTCACCCAGATACTCCTCAATAGCCAGTTCGTCCTGGTCTGAGAGCTTACACCCCGCCCCATCCAGAAATTTGATTCCGTTGTACTCGGCCGGGTTATGAGACGCGCTGATAACAGCGCCCCCCTGAGCATTTAAGGCCTCAACACCATAGCTCACCGCCGGGGTCGGCATCACCCCCACGCACAGTACGTCAGCACCGGCAGAGGTCATTCCCGCCACAAGAGCAGACTGAAGCATGGGGCCCGACTTTCGAGTGTCCCGTCCCACAACGATTCGAGGTCGGGGAACTCCCCGCTCAGTCAGGAAAAGAACGTAGGCTCTTCCAAGACGCAAAGCCATCTCGGGCGTCATCGCTCCTCGATTGGCCACATCTCTCACCCCGTCAGTACCGAAAAGACAGCGTCGCCGTACTCCATCGTCACCCATGTTTCCATCGCCCTCCTTCACTGAACCTTCGCCTTCACCGTCACCCGCTCGGGTTTGACTGAGACGATGGACAGATTTCTTTCGTTCACGTCGATAGTCACAGGAACCCTAAGCTGCCGAGATATGATATTCGTCACGTCCACATATACGGAAAAGGGCGGATCATTCTCGATAGCACCCACAGCAGCAACCGAGCCCTGTATCCGAACATCTACCGCTTGAGGCAGGACCTCCCAACCTGGATAGACGCTCCGTCCTCGAATCTCCACGGGAACTCTGGAGAAGAGCCGCGAGGACATCTTAGGCTTTAACAACACCTTCACGGATATCGACGTCTCGCCCAGAAGATGCAAATTTTTGTCGACAAGGGGACGAAGAGGAACGATCATGGATCGATCCTGATCGAAACCAGAGATATCGATAGCGTCGGTCTCCAGCTGTCCCAAATTCTGCAGGGACTTCTCTGGTCCCTCCACCTCCACAAAGGACGGGGAAACCACCAGACGATCCACCTGATAATTGACATCAGGTACACCGGAAAGAGGGACTTCCACAGGAAGCGACGCTCGGGGCTGCCCTTTTCGAAGAATGGCCGTCAAAGCCACCGTCTCTGGATGAACCGTCAAAGCAGCGTTTACCCCCTCAGGATGAACGAGTTTCAGGAGAAGGTCTCTTGTCTCCCCCCGCTGAAGCTCCTCCAAAGTGGGCTGCACCAGGACATCGGTGACCTCGGAAATAGCGTCCTCGGGCCCCTTAATCGTCACGTCCTTCGGATCCAGCTCCACACTATCCATAAGCAGCCCTGGCGGCAGCCCATCGACCACGGAGACATGTACTGGAAGGACCTTCTCAGCATAGCGAACCAAGGACACCTCCAAGTTGAGGGGATTTACATGGGTCAGAGTACTCCTGCCAGGCAGGTTGACCTTCACGGGAAGTCGATACTTGCCAGGTCCGAGCCCTTGAACATCCACCTCACAGAGGATATTCTGAGGAGTCAATTCCGCTACGACGTCTCGAGGTCCCTGGATTCCCACGTCAACAGTGCGCCGATCCACGTTTAACGTCAGCTCGGACGAGATGCTCCGAAACTGAACGTCACAGGACATCTCTTTCTCCATATCAGCACCAAAATCTCCGTTGACATAGCCCCACAAAAAGAAAGCGATACACACCGAGATACACTTGAGGAAGGTCTTGGACCCCACGAACTTATCAAGCTCCTTGAAAAACGACACAGCGTTCCCTCCTCACTATCCTAGAGAGCGGATCTCTTCTCGCAAGGTCTCCAAAAAGGATTGCTGCTCCGTATCCTCTCCGGAGAAATAGTGTACCAGCAATCTGTGTACCTGATCGTCCTTTACGTTTCGAGAAAGATGGCCATTCGTAGCCACGGACACCTCTCCTCGCTCCTCTGAGACGATGATGGAGACGGCATCCGAGACCTCTGTCACCCCGATCCCCGCCCGATGTCGGGTACCGATCCACCGAGACAGGTCGCTGTTTTCCGTCAGGGGCAGATAACACCCGGCAGCGATGACTCGTGATTGATCCAAAATAACGGCACCGTCATGAAGTGGGTTGTTTTCCCAAAAGAGGGATATCAAAAGCTCCTGACTGATAGCTGCATCTAAAAACACAGCCGTCCGCCAGAAGTCCTTAAGACCGGTCTCCCGCTTAAAAACCAACAACGCTCCGATCTTATGGCTCTTCAGGTAGGCTAAAGCCTTAGAGATCTCATCGGAGATGGATTCGGCCCGCTTTTGGGCCTTACGCCTCTTCCATATGTTGCCCCGCCCCAACTCCTCCAATATTTTCCGAACTTCGGGCTGAAAAACGATGGGTATGGCTATCACCATGATTCCCAGCAACTGCCCCATGAACCATGAGATCGTGGTCAAATCCAACAACCGGGCAACTGAAGCCAGGAGACCGATAACTAAAAGCCCCTTCACCAGCTGCATGGCTCGGGTTCCGTAGAGGAGCGAAAGCAATCGGTAGATGACGAAGGATATAACAAGAATATCCACCACGTCCTGCCACCTGATAAGTGTGATGATCTTCGTCATAAAACCCCTCTCTCATGTATGTCGATCCGAGACGAGAGTCCTCGCTCCCCTAGAATTCAATTACTCTGTAGACGAAACCGCCGAAGATACCCGAGACGGTCCAGATTCCGGATCATACGAGCCGAAGCGCCCCAGATCGTGAGGGATGCCTCCAGGGAGTATTCGGGATACTCGTAGGATACTCCTCGAACCTCTCCTGCTCGGATAGGAGGAGAAGAAGAAAGCTTTCGGGGCTCCACCAGAATAAGCTGCTCGACCTCCGAGGGATTGGGATGCAGGTCTCGAATATCCACAGCAGTCAATATCTGCACAACAAGGGGAAACACTCGAAAACGACTCACCCAGACATCCTCCAGTGGCAAGGCCCCCAAGTAAAGTAAAGACGCACTATGGAGCGCAACCTCCTCCCACGCTTCTCGACAGGCGGTATCCCAGGGGGATCGGTCTTGAGGCTCCACTCCACCGCCGGGAAAGGAGATCTGTCCTCCGTGAGCTCTCATGGTCTGGGGGCGAAGAATCATGACGATACGAGCCCCTTGTTCGGTCTCGACAATGGGGATCAGGACCGCCCCCCATCGAACCGAGTTGTCCTGCAGGAAAAAGTTCCAAGAAGAAAATGGAGACCTATTCTCCAAGGTTCACCGTCCCCTCGTACACCAATCCTTTACCGCTATCCATCGTGACGATGGCCCCGGTCTTCAGCATATCCATACACCCTTTGGCGCTCACTATACAGGGAAGTCCCAGCTCCAGGGCCACGATTGCCGATGGCGACGTGAGCCCCCCCTCCTCCACGATCAGGGCCCCAGCCCGTTTCAGAGCCTGAAGGTACTGGCCGTCGGCGGCCGGGGTGACCAGGATGTCACCGTCATCGATGGCCTGGGCCTCCTGAGCGTCCATCGCCCGAAATACCCGTCCAGCCAAGACCTTGGGGATCAGTGGCAATCCCCTCAAAACAATACGAGCGATGGTGTGGACCCGAACCATGTTCGTGGTACCCGGAACGTCCAGAGGCATACCGGCAGTGATGACCACCAGATCGCCCTCGGAGACAAGTCCCCGTTGCAACGCAGAGGTCACAGCGCCCTCTACGGCGCGATTTTCGTCGTCGTCGGAACTTTTGTATAAAGGCACGACTCCCCAGCTCAGAGACAACTCCCTCTGGGTTTTATCCGACGGCGTCGTAGCCACCACAGGACACTTGGGACGATATTTGCTCACCATCCGAGCTGTGATACCGCTTCGGGTCAGTGAGATTATGGCTTTTGCCCCCGTTTTTTCGGCAATTTCAACCGCCGCCATACTCACAGCATCAGGAACGCTGTTAGGCACCGAGGGAACCTGGAATGGACGCTGCCACCGACGAAGCTCCGCTTCAGCCTTGACGATGATCCGAGCCATGGTCTGAACCGACTGTACTGGGTATTTTCCCGCAGCGGTTTCCCCGGAGAGCATAACCACGTCGGCCCCATCCAGTACCGCATTGGCCACGTCACTGGCTTCGGCTCTGGTTGGCCGAGGATTTCGAATCATGGAGTCCAGCATCTGAGTCGCCACGATCACGGGTTTCCCCTGAGAACGGCAAATGTCGATAATTCGTTTCTGAACCAGGGGTACGTCCTCCGTGGGGATCTCCACCCCCAAATCACCCCGGGCGATCATCATGCCGTCGACCACTTTGGCAATCGTCTCAATATTAGCCACAGCCTGATGAGTTTCGACCTTGGCGATCAACTTAATATCCCCACCAGCGTCCTCAATCACCTTACGGACAGCCAGAACATCCTGACGGTCCCGAACAAAGGAGATCGCCACGAAATCCACGTCGTGTCGAACACCCCACAATATATCCTCACGATCCTTCTCCGACATTACCGAAAACGAAAAATCAGCACCAGGGACGTTGATTCCCTTGCGATTTCCCAGATCACCTCCCACCAACACGTCACAGAGGACCTGGTCGTCGGTGATGGAGCAAACCCGCAGGTGAAGTGTGCCATCGTCCACGAAGATGTCCTGCCCAACCCGTACTTCCTCCCCCAGAAGACCATAGTTCACCCACACTCCCGAGGAATCTCCCAGGGCATCGTCCTTCAGGCGAAGAGCAAAGGTCTCACCGGAGGTCAGCTGCACCAAGTCGCCCTCGACAAGACCAGTTCGAATCTCAGGGCCCTTGGTGTCCAACATAACGGGCACAGGAGCACCGTAGACGTCGGTCAGGCTGCGAAGCAGGGCCAGACGACCAGAGTGCTCCTCGTGACTCCCATGACTGAAGTTCAATCGAGCCACGGTCATACCAGATTGAATCATCTTGACCAACGTTTCTTTGTCGGAGCTAGCGGGCCCCAACGTACAGATGATTTTCACTTTCTGTTGTGTCATTTCGTCCTCGCCCCCCCTCCTTCTCGTCTATCGACATCGAAACTCCGAAATCCACAGGGACCAATTGTTCCAAAGCTTTCCTGAGCTCAGGACCTGGGGTCACACGAACTCCCTCTATAGCGACACAGACCCGTTCGTGTTCTCCCTCCACAGTCAGAAGGACCTCATGAGATCCTGGGTGCCCCTTGAGCGATCGAAGAAATTCCCGGAAAAAGGGCGCTCCCTGAAAAAGTTCCTCCCGCAAAATAATCTCTACGTATCGAGATACCCCTTCCAGAGCTCCGTCCAGGGGGATGAGGTTGTTAATCGCCACGTTACCTCGATCCTGCTGAACAGTACCACGAACCAGGTATGGAGCTCCAGATCTCAACATGGGTTTCAGGTCAAGCCAGGGCGTACCGTTTCTGGGCTTGGGGTAGCAGACAGCTTCAACCTCTCCAGAACAATCTTCAAACCGAAGGATACCCATAGGGATCCCTTTTTTTGTGTATTTTTCAGCCCACCCGACGAGCAATCCAGAAAAACAAGGGGTCATCCTCTCGCTCTGCCAAAGCTCCAGATCGGGGATGGCACAGTTGACATACTGAGCTGCATCGGCCTCAAAACGCTCGAATGGATGGCCCGAGATGTACATGCCGAGAGCGTTTTTCTCCTTTTCCAGCTTTTCCGAGAATCCATAATCCTCGGTCTGGACCATGTCGGGATGGACAGGTATATCCGCCTCGTCAAAAAGAGAACACTGGTTGACGTCACTCCCCCGCTTAAGCGCATACTCCATCATTGTCGGGAAGGAGTCGATAAGCTGTTTCCGGTTGGAGGAGATCGAATCGAAAGCCCCGGCCCCGATGAGGTTTTCCATAACGCCCTTATTGAGACATCGAACATCGACCCTATCGAGGAAATCCCAGAGACTCTCGAAGGGGCCTCCCTCATCCCGGGCTTTCAGGATAGCCTCCACGGCACCGGAACCGACCTTTCCTACGGCTTCTAAACCGAAGCGAATCACGTCGCCTGCGGCGGTGAAAGCTGATCGAGATTGGTTCACGTCCGGGGGAAGTACCGGTATACCTGACTTTCGAACATCGCGAACATAACTGGCCATGACGTCCTTCTTGGCACCGATCTGGCTTGTGAGATAGGCTGCCATAAACTCCCGATCATGGTGGGCTTTCAGGTACGCCGTCTGGTAGCTGATCAGAGCGTAGGCCGCACTGTGAGATTTGTTAAATCCATACCCAGCGAACTTCTGAATGATATCGAAAATCTCGTTGGCCTTCCGTCGCTCAACACCTTGCCTGGACGCACCATCCAGGAAGATAGCTCGCTGCTCGTTCATGACCTCCACTTTTTTCTTCCCCATGGCCCGGCGCAACAGGTCAGCACCTCCCAACGTAAAACCCGCCAAAGTCGATGCACATTTCATAACCTGCTCCTGGTAGAGGATCACCCCATACGTCTCCCTGAGAATATCTTCCAGAAGAGGGTGAAGGCTGTGAACTGCAGAGCGGCCATGCTTACACTCCACGTATTGATCCACCATGCCGCTCTCCAGAGGGCCAGGTCGGTACAGGGCCAGCACGGCAATCAGATCCTCAAAACAGTCGGGAAGCATTTTCTTCAAAAGCCTCCTCATACCCGCCGATTCGAGCTGGAACACCCCCAGGGTGTCCCCAGCCTGAAGCATACGGAAGGTGAGCTCGTCGTCCATCGGGAGATCGTTCAGATCTGGAGGCTCTTTCCCATTAGCTTCTATGTTTTTCACTGCCTCCTCCAGAATTGAGAGGGTCTGAAGTCCCAGAAAGTCCATCTTCACCAGGCCTAGTTTCTCCACAGGCTCCATGGAAAACTGGGTAACAACCTGGTTGTCGCCGATACGTCGTACGGGGACGAGGTCCGTCAAGGGCATGGGAGTGATGACCACCCCGGCAGCGTGCTGGGAGGCGTGTCGAGCCAATCCCTCAATCTTGGCAGCGCTCTCCAGGAGGGTTTTCATCCGAGGGTCCTTGGCCCGGAGGTCCTGGAGCTCAGGGGTCATGGCGACGGCGTCGGCAATGGATTTAGAGCCGTCGGGAACGAGCTTGGCCACCCCATCAACCTCGGAGTAGGAAATCCCCATAGCTCGTCCCACATCCTTGATAGCCGCCTTGGTCTTCATTCGACCAAAAGTAATAATCTGAGAAACGTTCTCCACACCGTACTTCTCCACCACGTATCGCAGCAGATCCTCCCGCCCTTTATCCGAGACGTCCGTATCGATATCTGGCATGCTCACCCGCTCGGGGTTGAGAAACCGCTCGAAAATGAGTCCGTATCGGATAGGATCAAGCTCGGTGATCCGCATAGCGTACGCCACCAGGGAACCGGCTGCGGAGCCTCGCCCGGGACCGATGGGGATACGCCGTTCCTTACAGGCCTGAATGACGTCGGCGATGATCAGGAAGTACCCGGGGAACCCCATTTGATTGATCACCGACAACTCGTATTCCAGCCTTTTTCGATATTCGTCGGGGATATCCTCTCCCTTGAGACGATCTGTCAATCCCTGGAAGGCCTTCGCCTCCAGAGTGGATTCCAGGGTCTCTCCCTGAGCTATCTCGAACTGAGGCAGACAGTACTCTCGGGTTCCCAGATCGAACGATACATCGCATCTTTCGGCAATCCGAAGGGTGTTCTCAAGAGCCTCGGGTACTTCATCGCCGAAAACTCCCCACATCTCATCGGCTGATCGAAAGTAAAAATCGTTGGTCTCGAAGGTCATCCGTTTAGGATCATCCAATGTGGCGTTGGTTCCCACACACAGGAGGATCTCGTGCCAATCGTAGTCATCCTCGTCCAGGTAGTGAGCGTCGTTGGTGGCCACCAAGGGGAAGTTCTCTTCCCGAGCCATACGAATCAGCGCCTTGTTCACCACCGCCTGTTGAGAAATCCGATTGTACTGAATCTCCAGGAAAAAATTCTCCCGACCGAAGATATCCCGATACATCTTGGCCTGGTCTAAGGCCCCTTGAAAATCGTCGTTCAGGATCATCTGGGGAATCTCGCCCGCCAGACAAGCAGACGTGGCGATGATGCCCCTGCTATACTGGGCCAACAGATCGTGATCCACTCGAGGCTTGTAGTAAAACCCTCTGGTGTTAGCGATAGAGACCAGCTTGACCAGGTTATGATAGCCCTCCTGGGTCTCAGCCAAGAGAATAAGGTGATTGATGGGATTCTGTTTGCTCTTATCGTCAACGCCCCGGGGAGCCACGTACAGCTCACAGCCAATAATTGGTTTGACTCCCTCGTTCATGCAAGACTGGTAGAACTCGACCACACCGTACATAACACCGTGATCGGTAATAGCCACTCCAGGCATTCCCCACTCTGCCGCCCTCCGGGCCAGCTCACCACATCGAATGGCACCATCCAGGAGACTGTATTCTGTATGGACGTGAAGGTGAACGAAGTTTTTCTCCCTACTCATCGTAGACATCCTCCTCTTTTCTCTCCATGTCCTCATCCCGACGAAGGTACAGGATCTCACCGCTCGTATGAGAACGGATGACTCGGAGAGCTTCCGCCAGTCCATCAGGGGACGTCTGGGTCGGTTGTTTAGTGGGGCTTAATTTTTTCACCTCGGTCGCAGCAATGTCCGACTCGAAGGATTGAGGCTCCTGGAGGAGAGTCTCCTCCGATGCCTCGACGGGCAATTCAGGAGAAGTGGGAGTCGCAAGTGACGGGAACGACCGCTCTTGATCACGCCAAAAAAGCCGCAGTCCCCCGGACCAACAATCGTCCGCTAAGGCAGATTGCAGAACGTAGGAGTTTCGATCTCCCGAGAGAAGCTCGAAACAATAGCCTCGATCCGACGGAATTCGGACTGACAGATTCTCTCCGTCTTTTGAGATCCGAGAGAGCGCCAAAGCCGTCACGATATGAGGAATCTCTCCAAGACGGGACCACAGGGGAGCCAACGGATCGCCATCATCAGAAATCGACGAGATCGGCTCACAAGGAAGCTCCTGTTCGACGACCTCTACGCTCTTCTCTGAAGTTCGGACTGGCTCGGCAAGGCCGTGAGAATCGGAATCGACGACAGGCAGGCTCTGTTTCCCTGCAGAGCAAACATCTTCAGCCCCTTGTCCCAAAGGGACAAGCTTTGTCATGAGGATTCCGGTCAGGACGTCCTGACGAAGTCCTCGACGCGACTGGGGCATGAGGGACGTAAGAAGGGTCATAGCCTCCCGAAGAAGAGATTCATCCCATCGGCCGCTCTCCTGCTGGAGGAACTCCCTTTCCCAAGGAGAGATCCTGAGCGCCTCCAGGCCTCTGTCGCCCCAACGTCGAGACACCCACATATCCCTGAAAACGAGGTAGAGCCCATCCAGCACCCGTTCAACGGAGGCTCCTCGAAGAAACATCCCCTCCAGCTCTTGAAAGGCCTGAACATCCTCCCCATTCGAAACGAGTTGAATCCAACGACAGAGCTCGCTCCGCCCTCCCCCGCCGATCAGGCGCTGAACTACATTCAGGTCCACCGCCTCGTCTCGAACTGCCATGGCCTGTTCCAGGAGGGCCAGAGCATCTCTATGAGCTCCATCTGCCTGACGACCAATCTCCCAGAGAGCCTCATCATCGACGGAGACTCCCTCTCGTTCAGCTACAGTGCGGAGATGGCCCACGATATGGGATAAATCAATGGCATGAAAGGGAACATGTTGACATCGAGATCGAATGGTCACGGGTACCTTGAAGGGTTCGGTCGTTGCCAGAATAAAAACGACTGCTTTGGGAGGCTCCTCCAAGGTCTTCAATAACGCATTGAAGGCCCCAATGGATAGCATGTGGACCTCGTCCACGATGTAGATCTTGTAGGGAGAAGAGAAGGACGCAAGACCCACATGAGTCTTAAGATCCCGTATCTCGTCCACCTTGTTATTGGATGCTCCGTCGATCTCGATTACGTCCAGAGACGTTCCCTCAGCTATCCCCCGGCAGGAGGAACAGATCTGACATGGAGCCCCGTCATCAAAGCGGTTCCGGCAGTTGATCGCCTTTGCGAGAAGCCGAGCAACAGTGGTTTTTCCACATCCTCTGGGGCCGGAAAAAAGATAGGCGTGCCCCACCGCCTCATTTTGAATTGCCCGACGAACGACCTCGACGGCGACATCCTGACCGATAACGTCGTCGAAAGTCTGGGGTCGATACCGACGATAGAGGGAAAGATACATGAAATCCTCCTGTTCCTGTCTGGCGTCCCCCAAAGAGACACAAGAGCACCTCTAAAAACCTACATCCAAGTCTCCCAGCCTCAGGTCGTTCCGCCAGAGCCCTGTCTCGCCCAAACGTATTTTTGCCCCCCCAGCTTGGGAGGACATCCGCCTCGCCCCAGTCGATACTTCACGACGGCAGGTCAAAAACACGAGCCTCGAATGGGCTCCGTCGAAACAACCTGAGGCGAGTTTCTGAGTTTTTAGAGGTTCCCACAATTATTATACCCGACAGTACGGCCTTGAGGGATCAAAAGAAATAGTCTACCATGGGGTTTCTCTCCTTGGCCCTAGAGAGAACCAGAAGCAACCTCTCCCGAAAGACGTTCAAAGACCACGCTCCCGAGGGAACAGGCTCGCTCGCCACCGGATGTCCTCCAATCAGCAGGGTCGTCGCTCCGCCAAGCGGCGTTACGACCTGTATGTCATGGGGACTGAGCTCAAGTTCCAACCATTGCACCAAAGCTTCATACGCATGTTGAAAAACCTGTGAAGAACGATCACTGCTCACAGCCCAGACAACCTCATCGTCGACACAAAGACGGATATCGCCGGAAGCAGATTGAACCGAGGGCACCAACAGGTGAAGGGCTTTTTTTCGGCTCAGTGACCAACCTCGATCCAGGATAGCTCGCCGGATATATTCAACTCTTTCGGCCGTTCTCGGATGATCTCGAAATATCCCTGGGTCCACCGATGGCCGTTTTATCCCCTCATAGGCCAACCCCTCCATAACCGTCAGAGCAGCTGCCGGCGGGTATCCCGCCCTTTGAAGTTTCTCCAGCCCCCCCAGATCAGCCTCCCGCTCTAACTCCATGCTGTATCCGTTGGTTACAGCTATTTGAGCAATACCGGCCAAGAGACCAGCTGCCCCCTGTCCTTTGGTAGCGATGATGATAGCCAGAGACGCCAGAGAGAGTCTTTGAGACCGTTTTGCCTGAATCATCACGTGATTTTCGTCAGCGTGGGTCAACTCGTGAGCCAAAATTGCAGCCAGTTCAGCATCACTTCGAACGAAGTCCAGAAGCCCCGTGGTTACGTAGACCGTACCACCAGGGATGCAAAAGGCGTTCGGGACGCTCTCACGAATAACCCGAACGTCGTAAGGTAAAGGTCTGGAGACCATGGGGAGAAGTCTTTCGAAGATCATACGGACCCTGGCAACAACGGTGGGATTTTGAACCAGTGACCATCGCGCCTCCACCTGTCTGGCTACGGTCTTTCCCAGAGCAATTTCCCGTGAAAGACTATCACCCCATATAGGCTCAACGCCCAATATCAATAAAAAAATGGCTGAGACAGCCATTGTTTTAAGGGAGGCATATACAGATCGATAAACTCGGGAAGAGGCCATCATAGGTTTCCCATATACCCTCGAACAGCTTTTTTACCACCGGCAATCCGAGACATCTTCTCGCGAAACTCGGTCACTTTAGCCTCCAGATTTTTTTGAGCCAGAGCCTCCAGTCGAAGAGCCTTGGCTCCCAAGTCTCGAATCTCCCGAACGGCCTGCACCAACTCCTGATACCCCTGGGCATCGACGGCCTCGGAAAGAGCCCGCCAAAAAGCAGGCCCTTCCCGCCCCTCGGTCAAGCCCAATTCACCTGATACGTCGCTCCAACGCTCCAGAAGCCTTTCCTGACGAGATATGATGGACTGTTTCTCCTGCAAAATGGATAAAAGGAGATCCATATCGTCGTTGTCAATAGCGATTAATTCGTGGTCGATCTGCTTATTGAGGGAGACGTAGAGATCTCGTTCTTGACGGAGAAGCCCCGAGACCATGGCCTTCAGCCTATCCGGCAAAGCTCACGCCTCCCCCCGTCTCGACAATTTCAGGGACGCTCTCAGAGACCGCTTCCTTACGAAGCGTTTCCATGACCTGAGTCCAGGTCTCCCGAAGCTCCTCCAACATGGATCGAGCCACGCACACCTTCTCCTGGGACTTCTCCACATTGGCCTCGACGAGACTTCGATACATAAAATCGTAGAGAGCCATGAGGTTGACCGTCACCTCACCGCCAATCTCTGTGTTCAGAGAGACCATGAGCTCACGGACAGCGTTTTGAGCTCTGATAAGGTTGTTATGTGCCTCCTCGGAATCGCCCTTCTCCAGAGCTGATTCAGCGGACAGACAGAAACGGATAGCTATATCGTACGTGATCAAAAGGAGTTGCTCCCGAGACGCCGTTCGAATTCGGGTCGCCTGATAGGTTAGCTGGGCATTCTGTTTTTTGTGTCCCACGAACTACTCACCCCCTCTAGCCTGTTTCGGACGAAACCCATCAAGAACTAAAATCCTCATTGGACCGTCATCGGAGCTTTTCGATCAATACCGTGGACATGAGCCGCTCGGCAGCCTCTCTACTGCTGATCCCCTTAGCCACATGGGTGGCATCCTCCATGGCACAGGCCATGCTGAACTTTATCGCGTCCTCCGAGGAGAGCCCCTCCAGATAAGCAACGATGAGCCCTGACACCAAGGCATCACTGGCGCTGAACATGGAGACCAGATCGGAACGATCCCCCAAGGTAGCCAGGTAGATTCCATCAGGGGTGAAGAACACGTCACCATAGACGTGATAGGATGCGACTGCCCACCGAGCCCCAAAATCATGGATTTCCGAGACAGCGTCGATCAGATTATCCAAGGAGGATAAAGGGTGGTCAGAGAGCTGGGACATAAATCGATGATCGATCTTGGCAAAGGATGGCCCAGCCTCAATTCCAGCCATGAAGGCCGGTCCAGCAGCATCGATGAAGGTGGTACGCCCCGCATCACGAGCCAGTGTCACCAGATCTCGATAGATATCCTGTGGAACCCCAGGCGGGATTGAGCCACCTATAACCACGACCGAGGCACGCTTCAACATCCGGCGATAATTGGACATGAAGCGATTGAGGGCATCTTCCGATATCGTGGGACCAAGTTCGGACAGCCCCGTCTCCAAGTGACCAAGCTCGTCCAGGACGTGAACGTTCGTTCGAGTCTCGCCCTCTACATGGACGAAGTTGGTCGTAATCCGTAAGCGCTGCAAAGCATCCCGGATATAGTCTCCATTGAAGCCGGCCAGGAATCCCATAGCAGCCGAATCGTGACCAAGCTGGTTCAGAAGCAGCGACACGTTGATCCCCTTGCCTCCTGGAGTCTTCTCGGAAACCATAGCCCGAAACCACCGTCCTGGTACAAAATCCCGAACGACATAGTCCTCGTCTACCGCAGGATTAAGAGTTACAGTGACGATCATGCGCCAGCATCCTCCTTCTGTCCACCGAACGGGGAAAACCCTTTACATAACAGGGGCAAGATGAGAGTCATCCCGCCCCTGAGCTTATTAATATAAAGCCTTTAAAAATGCTCTGCAATGTATTCGTAGGACGACATGGCGGCGATGGCTCCATCGCTCGCAGCGGTCACTACCTGACGAAGTGATTTGCTCCGCATATCACCAGCAGCGAAGAGGCCAGGGAGAGATGTAGCCATTTTTGCATCGGTTTTGATCCAGTCGCCCTTTTCGACGTCAACCATATCTTTAATGAGGTCAGCATTGGGAGTATTACCCACAAACATAAAGACACCCGAAACGGGAATATCTGAGAGCCCTCCTGTCTTGACGTTCTTCACGACAACTTTCTCCACCATGTCGTCTCCGGCGATCTCCTCGACGACAGAATCCCACACGGGCTCAATCTTGGGGTTGGCCAGGGCCCGATCCACGGCGATCTGATCGGCTCTGAATTTATCTCTCCGATGAACGATATAGACCTTGGACGCAAACTGTGTCAGATAGCACGCCTCCTCAACGGCGGTGTTCCCTCCACCGATAACAGCCACCTCCAAATCCTCGAAGAAGGCTCCATCACAGGTCGCACAGTAGCTTACCCCCCTGCCGGTAAACTCAGCTTCGCCAGGACACCCAAGCTTTCGGAAACTGGACCCTGTGGCCACGATCAACGCCTTAGCCTGGTAGTCTCCCTTATCGGTTGTCACGATCTTAGAAGCACCATCCTCCCGAATAGATTTAACCTCGGCATCCAAAAATTCAGTGTTGAGGACATCGGCGTGTTCCTTGAACATGTCACCCAGCTCGGGCCCCGTGGCGTGCTTCACTCCCGGCCAGTTTTCGATCTCGTCGGTTACGGCAATAGCACCACCAAACACACCTTTTTCGATAACCAAGGTGCTCAAGCCTGCCCGCCGCCCATAGATAGCAGCTGTCAGCCCGGCAGGGCCACCTCCGACAATGATCAAATCTCTTTGTTCCATGGTCTTTTCCTCCTCATAATGTAGTAACATACTCTCTAAAGTTCAGATATCAAACCAAATAAGATTATACACGACGCCATCCCATAAGGCGAGGTTCTCCCGAGAGATCAGGACGCACCGCTTGAAGACTCAGTCCTGGCGACCCAATCGCCGAGAGGATGGGTTCCTGATCCTTTCCCCCAAACTCAACCCACAACCAGCCTCCAGGCCGAAGGACTTTTTCAGCCCAGGGCAGAAGTACTCTGTAGGGATCAAGACCATCCTCCCCGCCATCCAGAGCCGACGTCGGCTCATATCGAACGACGTCGTCCATGAGCCCGTCAAGGTCGCCCGTCGGGATATACGGTGGGTTCGATACGATCATGTCGCAGCGATTCAGGGGGATACGTTCCGGGACGGCACAGTGCCACAGCAGACATCGATCGGCCACCTTCAGACGCCTCATATTGGACCAGGCTACGCTCAGGGCTCGAGGACTTCGATCCACAGCCAACGCCGAGCTCTCCGGCCTGGCGGCAAGGATCGATCCAGCAATACAACCTGAGCCCGTCCCCCAATCGACGAACGTTCCTCGATCGAAGGTCTCCAACGCAGCCGCCACCAAAAACTCGGTCTCGGGGCGGGGAATCAGGCACCCAGCCCCCACGGCAAACCGGTGTTCACAGAAGGGGCACTCGCCCAGAATATAGTGAAGAGGCTCTCGAGAGGATCTGCGTGAGCCAGCTCTTTCTATGACCTCAATGACCTCCCCGGAGAGAATCTCATCCCCGTGACAGTGAAGCCATGAACGAGAGACTCCCAGAACGGTCGTACAGATGAGATCAGCGTCCAGAGAAGACCTGGGGATTCCTGCATCGGCCAGTTCAGCTTCAATGCGTCTCCGCAGGACAGCCAAAGACCGATCATCGGCCATCCAATGCCTTAAGCCTCTCGGTCTGATCGGCAACTCTGAGAGCCTCCACCAACTCGCCCATGTTCCCCTCAAGAACGGACTCAAGCTTATACAGAGTCAGACCGATTCGGTGATCGGTCAGCCGGTTTTGAGGATAATTGTACGTCCGTATCCGTTCTGAACGATCACCGGAACCGATCTGACCCCGACGCTCCTGGGCCTCGGCATCCTGACGCCTCTGCTGCTCCATATCGTAGAGCTTAGTCCGAAGAAAGGCCATGGCCCGAACGCGATTCTTGATTTGGGAGCGCTCGTCCTGACATGTCACCACCAATCCAGTGGGAAGGTGAGTAATCCGAACGGCAGAGTCGGTCATGTTCACGTGCTGGCCACCAGCACCACTGGCTCTGTAGGTATCGATTTTCAGATCCTCCTGACGGATCTCCACATCCACCTCCTCAGCCTCGGGAAGGACAGCCACAGTTGCAGCAGATGTGTGAATGCGTCCCCCCGACTCTGTGGCCGGTACCCGCTGGACCCGATGGACGCCACTTTCGTATTTGAGCTCGCTGTAGACCCCATGACCGGAGACGGTGAACACAATTTCCTTATACCCACCGATTTCTGTCTCGTTGGCGTCCAGAATCTCAACAGACCAACGACGTCCCTCGGCAAATCGGCTGTACATCCGGTAGAGATCGGCAGCAAACAGAGCCGCTTCCTCACCACCGGTTCCGGCTCGAATTTCGACCACCACGTTCTTTCCATCATCGGCGTCCTTGGGAAGGAGCGAGAGAGTCATTCGACGTTCCTGTTCCTCAAGAAGAGGTTCAAGACGATGGATCTCCTCCCTGGCCAAAAGAGCCATCTCGGCATCGGCGGACTCGCTCAGTTCCCGGGCACCACGGAGCTCCTCATCGATCTCCCGATAGAGCCTATAGGCCTCGACGATCTCCGAGAGCTCGGCATGACGTTTACTCAGTTCCTGAAGCTCTTTGGGCTTACCAGTTACAGCAGGATCGGCCATCTTGTGCTCAATCTCCTGATGAGCCGAGACGATCTCCTGGAGTTTACGATCCAGCTTCACGATAGATGTCCCTTCCCGGCCTGTCGGAGACAAACGTCACGTTCAGGGCCGACTCCAGGGAGACCAAAGCCACCTGGAGCTGTTTGGGGGTGGGCACTCTGGTAGTCAGATACTGAAGAGACAGCGCCGGAGCCATGATAGCTCGCCCGACAGCACCCCCACGAGCTGTAGCGCGGATGATCTCGTAAGAGAGCCCCACGACCAGAGGGAGGAGCACCACCCGAGAACCGACTCGCCAGAGGACTCCACCTCCTCCAATAGCTGAAAACACGAGGATACTCATCACCACAACCACAAGAAGAAATGACGTGCCACACCGGGGATGAATCCGGGAAAAACGCCGAATCCGGAGAATCGTCATGGGAACTCCTGCCTCGAAGGCATTGATAGTCTTGTGCTCCGCTCCGTGATACATGAGGACTTCCCGAATATCCTTCCAGAATCCGATACACCCCACGTACGCGATGAAAACTAACCCACGGGCTATTCCTTCAACGGCGTTTTTTCCAACGTGCCCCAGTTCCAGCCATCGTCCAACCAGATCGCCAATCCACAGAGGCAGCGCCACAAAAAGGGCCACGACTGCCACAATGGCGACGAGAATGGAGATAAGCATATCCCTGGTGGTGAGTTCTTCCTCCTCCCCCAAGGCGATCTGAGCTGATCGGGAAAGCGCCCGGAATCCCTCACGCAACATCTCAGCCATGGTAGCCATTCCCCGAAGGACAGGCAAATTCCAGGGGCGTCGTTTATCCCATCCGGCACACCGCCATCGATCCCGCCAGATACCCCCATCAGGACAACGTACCGCCATCCCCCAATGACTGGGACCTTTCATGATGACCCCTTCTATGACCGCCTGTCCACCAACAGGCAAAGCGACGTCATCTGCCTTGGCTTCCATGGCAGAGATGGCAAAAGCAAAGAGACGGCGAGGATCAAGGATCATGAGATCACCTCCAACGGGATTTCAAGGTAGGAAGCAAGCCACGGTTCCTTCTCCACGAGAAGCCTTCGCATCTCCAACAGAAGGGATCGAATTTCCCACTGAGCGCCCCGAACCATCACCCGTTTTTGATACATATCCATGAATGAACGGAGATTCAACGTGGTAACGAAGTTCGTCCCAGCAGCACCGGGAAGGATAAATCGAGCGTCCTCCCGAGGAATCCCCTGATCCAGAAGACGATCATACGCCGCCTGAGCCTGATCCATGGCCTGAGAGAAAACAGCCATAGCTTCAGGCGATGCCATGACAGACGGCGGCACTCGATGGTCGAAAAGACCTCCCGACTCGGATCGTTCCGAGACATATCTCTGACTCTGGACGCTGAGGCTCACCCCGATTCTGTGGCGGCTGTACTGAGCCAACAAGGTTCGGGAGACGCTGGAAACAGCAAATGTCATGGAGCAGTGCTCCATAACGCTCAGATGTTCAGCTTTGATGATAAAATCGACGAATTTTTTCATGGACTCCCGCTCCACAGAATCCCTATAGAGCTCCTGCGGCAAACGAGGGCTATGACAAGTGCGCCCCGCTGACCAGATAGCCAACAGGTAATCGGGGGTCGTATACATCAGGTCGACTCTCATGGGACACCCCTTTCGTTCCACAAAAACAGTACCAACAGAATGTCAGCACACAACAAAAAAGAGGGGCCTCAGCCCCTCCTACTCGGTGGCCTCTCTCTGGCCGTAGTCCATCCCAGCGTACTTCTTGTTGAATTTCTCCAACCGTCCGGCCTCAGACAGAATCCTACCCTTCTTGCCTGTATAGAAAGGATGACAGACCGAACACACACCTACCTTGATCTCGTCCACCGTAGCCTGGGTCTCAAAAGAGTTGCCACAGGCACAGGAAACCTTACACACACCGTATTTGGGATGAATCTCTTTTTTCATCGTAAACGCTCCTCCTCGAACAAACGCTGACCATTCGGCAACAACCGAAAATCATCTTCAAAGAAAAAGACTATCACAGCAATGGATTTTTATCAAGAGATGTTGTCGTTGCCCCAATGATAATGTGTAGGTGTTCAATACATCCGTTACACAGAGGAGGCAAAGATACCTCATTCCTGATGTAGTATCGATAAAGGATCAGATTCCTGGGAAAACAAAACGGCAAATCTGTACAAACTTATGCCAAGTGTGGATGTCATTCCATAGGCCGTATCCGATCCACGTTTTTAGAAAGTAACAGTTTTGTCAGCCAGTTAGTGAAAGCAGATGATTCCACTAACCAGCAATCACTTAGGGACACCTCAGCGCAAGACAGTTTATACTTAATCTCAATGCAAGAGCAAAACACAGCCCGGCTGAAACTCTGGGCCGATTCAAATTGTACTCTTCGATCTCGTCAGATCTGTCAGCCAGGCAATTTTTCATGCCCTTCGTAATAATAAGACTGCTCAATCCCTTTCAAAACAACCTCTCTATCGTCCATTTTATCAGTCAAATGCTTCTTCAAAAGAAACTTTATCTCCAAGTCGTTGACAGGGCTTCTTTCCATCGCCTGAAGATATTTCGTCTTGTCCACTCGTTGCCAGTCGACAACGTGTCCAAGTTCTTTTTTCAACATCATATCGAGCCAGATTCTCATGGATCTGCCGTTGCCCTCCATAAATGGATGAGCGATGTTCATCTCGACGTACTTTTCAACGATCTCGTCAAACGAGCCTTGAGGTAGGGTCTCTATCTTACTCAAGACCTCTTTCAGATACAGACTGTTTGCAAAGCGGAAATTACCCTTTGAGATATTTGATTCTCTGATCTCACCAGCAAAGTCGTACAATCCACCGAAAATATAGAGATGTATCTCCTGAAGCCCTCTGACGGTGCCAACCTCGATGGTCTGTATATCACCGCTCCTAAAGAGATCATATGCTTTTTTAAGGCTTTTTTCGTCGATCGAACTCATCTGCACTCCTTTTGAGGCAATATGGAAGCCTCCGATCAGGACAAATAGCAACATATCCGTCCAAATACCACAGAATATGAACGTATCAATTATATCATCACGTTATGAAATGAGAGAGCAGTGACCTCCCTGAAGCTGGTCATCGCCGACACCCTGTCTCCCTGGGTGGCTGCAGTTTTCAACAGCAATGCGCCTGTGATGTTCTTTGAGGCCTCGGCTGGGGCGTTGTGTTATACGTTCCAGATTTATTTCGATTTTTCAGGGTATTCGGATATGGCTTTGGGAATTGGACGGTTCTTCAATATCGAACTTCCCATCAATTTCAACTCGCCGTATAAGGCGACGTCGATCATAGACTTCTGGATAGGAAACAGTCGATGCTACCACAACAATATAGTTCCAAAAATCATCTGCCGAAACGACAGCCTGGAAACTCACGACGTAGTCAATGTGGGGGCGGAGGAAGCATCACCTTTTGAGATGCTTGTAAAGCATAAAAAGATGATGGCCTGTGGTAAACTTGAAAATGCAAACTTTTGTTTTTTTGTGCTTGACCCAGAATTTTTCTTCGAATCTTTATACGTAAAAAAACACTACGAAAAGATCTTCCTCAATAGCTCTCAATGGAGTGTCCTTGCCTTTCGATATGGGAATTTTTATTTTGTACCTTACTCTTATTTTTTTGAACTCTCTCCGCTATGTACCGACCAAAAGCGGTAAATGCGATGGATTTTCCCATTCTTAACGACGAGGAGCTTTTCCCCTTTTCCAGCTTCGAGCTTGACAGTCTCGTAAAGCTTAAGAAAATGGTCGAGGAGGATGGGGGCTTTTCGTCTTCGTCTTTGCTCCCGTGTGGGATGTATCATCCTACCTGGCTTCAGAGACATTCCGCCGACAGTTGAAAAGCCTGGCTACCGGTATCAATGAGAGAATCGGCCCTGTTCGGCTGATGGGGAGTTGGGATAGAGACACATATGGTCTGGTATACGAAGACTTTAAAGACAGAACACATCTTTCTCTGTCTGGAGCGGAAAAGTTCACGACCACGGTCTTTTCGTGCCTGGATGAGATAGCCCGTCAACAGCCTATTCGTATGACGGAAAAACCTACCCTCCGATAACTCTTTATCTCGTTCTATCGATGCTCTCTTGTAATATTCTCTTCTTGATGATACTATTATGCTATACCGCACAAAAAAGACACCTCAGAGAGGAGGCTGCACATCGTGGAAAAATGGAAGGATCGCCTTACTGATCAATTGTGCTCTGCTCTGCTCGCCCTTGAGACTGAGGGGGAGGTTTATGCTTTTTTGGAGGACATCGCCACCATCGGAGAGATCCGAGCCCTTTCCCAGAGGCTGGAGGTTGCACGACTCCTTCAGGGAGGATACACCTATCCTCAGATCGCCCAACAGACCGGTGCCAGTACAGCCACCATCAGCCGGGTCAAAAAATTTCTGGAATATGGCGCCGACGGATACAGGATCATTCTCGACCGTCTTCAGCCCCAGGATAACGGCAAGGCATAAAGACAAGCGGCGACGTCCTCAAGAAAGGAAAGTCGCCGTTTGTCTTTGTTGGATGTGCATACTTTTACAGCACCGCTGACGGACACCGAGTACGAATCCCGCAACCGGAACATCGGGGCGATCTGGCAACACAGATGGCCTTACCGTGGCTGATGATGTTAAGATGGGCGCCTTTTTTACGAGATTCAGGGACCACCGTCTCCATATATGCCTGAATTCTGGGCGGGGGCATGTTGTGGGGTACCCATTTCATTCTCCGACAGAACCGGGCCACGTGGGTATCAACAGGAAAGGCCGGAATACCCAGATCGAAGACCAGGACGCAGGCAGCGGTTTTGGGACCGACACCTGGCAATCCTTCGAGAAACTCGCGAACCTCACCTGACGACCATGCCCCGAGTCCCTTCAGGCTGTAGGAGCCCATTCGAGAGGCGATGATATCCAACACCTCCAGCATACGCCCCGCTTTGACGTTGGCGATGCCGGCCACCCGAATGAATCCGGCTAGGGTTTCCTGATCCAGAGCAGCTACGTCCTTCCAGGAGGGAATTGCTTTCGTCAGGGTGGAAAAAGCCCTATCCCGATTGTTGTCGTTGGTGTTCTGAGACAGGATGGTCAGCATCAGGCCATCCAGGGGCTCGTCAAAGGGGACCACCCGAGGGTGGGCCTCCTGTCCCCACATAGCTTCCAGATCGTTAAGGATGGATGCTACCGTGGCACTATCCAGAGGAGGGAGGAGAACCTCCCGAGGTTCGGGGAGATCCGCAAGTCGGCTCACCGGATAGGATCCTCGTTGTCCTTTTCCCCAGATCGTTTTTTCGACGATTCTTTATTTTCTCCAGAAAGTTCTTTGTTGATTCGGGCCGCATCCTTCATCCACTTTTTGAGTTTGGCTTTGGCCCTGCCATGAACCGAGTTCTTAGGGAAAATGCCCCTGGCGTTAGGGACACCTGCGGGAACCCCTGTCAGGATCTCGATTCCCTGGTCGACCGTTTCGACCTCCCACAGGTGAAACTGGCCCTCACGCATGGCATCGACGACTTCCTGATTGAGCATAAGATGCCGCCGGTTCGGTCTGGGAATGAGGACACCCTGTCGTCCTGTCAGACCTCGCTCCTTACAGTAGGTGAAGAACCCCTCCACTTTTTCGTTGACACCGCCGATGGCCTGCACGTTACCGAACTGGTCCACTGATCCTGTAACAGCGATAGACTGGTCTATCGGCAACTCGGCGAGGGACGAGAGCAGGCAGTAAAGTTCGGTTGACGAGGCGCTGTCTCCCTCAATGCCCCCGTAGTTCTGCTCGAAAGAGATGCTGGCCGAGAGGGTAAGGGGCATGTCCTGTGCGTATTTTCGACCCAGATAACTGTTGAGGGTAAGGTGTCCTTTGTTGTGGATCGGACCGGCCATGGCCGTCTCCCGCTCAATGTTGACGACTCCTTCTTTGCCCATGTACGTGTTTGCAGTAATCCGAGCCGGGTGACCGAAGGCGTAATTGCCCAGGTCGATAACGGCCAAGCCGTTGATCTGCCCCACGGCACTTCCCTCGGTGTCGATCCTGATGACACCGTCGGTAAAAGCCCGACGAACCCGTTCCTCCACTAAACTTGCCCGATATCGGGCCTCTTGAATGGCTTGATAAACGTGGTTCCTGGTTACCAAGTCGGCCCCGTCCAATTTTGCCCAGGCAAGGGATTCCACGATGGTCTCAATGATCTGATTGAATTTGATGGAAAGCCGATCCTGGTCTCCGGCCAATCGGGAGGACCAGTCAATAATTTCGGCCACGGCTTCGGCGGAGAAATGGGCTCCTCCCTCTCGCTGGACCACTGTGGAGATGAACTGAGCCATCTGGTGTTCTGTCTCGCTGGTCCGTTCCATATCCGACGTGAACTCGGCACGGAGCTTGAACATCTTTCGGAATTCAGGATCATAGTATTGAAGCAGATGATACAGATAGTGGGTCCCCACCAGGACAACTTTGAGGTCAATCTCCACTCCTTCGGGGCGAAGAGACGACATGGGCACTGCCCCATACTGGTCTCCCAGGTTTTCTATATGGAGAGTTCCTGTACGGAGAACTCGCTTGAGCCCCTCATAAGACATGAAATTTCGAAGCAGCAGGTCCATGTCCAGCACCAAAAACCCACCGTTGGCCTTGTGGATAGCTCCGGCCACGATTTTGCCAAAATCGGTGTAAAGGTACCCCTGACGGCTCTCGTACTCGACCTTGCCCATGAGGTTGTAGTAGGTGGGATTGGTCTCCCATATAACTGGAGCCCCTTTATCCGGGTCGTTGGAGACAATGGCGTTCACCTGATAGACGCTGAAGTCCACCTCAGCGTTATCGTCTCGGGCGGCAGCAACGAACATGCCGAAGTTGTCGATGACACTGTCCGTCCAGTCCGAGAGCCACGCTTTGATCGTGTCCGTGACAGCAAAACGCTCGGTCACGTCCTCCAGAGCGGGCTGAATAGCGTTTCGACAGATCTCCGATTCCAGCTCACTGATCCGTTTTTTCAGGTCTTTCTCTTTCTCCCGTATTTCCCGAAGTACAGCCAAGGTCCGCTGGGATATCTCTTTAGACTCCTCCTGGAGGGAGTTCTGACGTTCTTCGTCCAACTCCTCAAATTCCTCGGGTTTGATCTCCCGCCGGGTGGCCTCTCCTTCCTCGTCAACGTCATCGATGAGAGGAATGTTGACAAAACCCTGGGGGGTACGCTTCACAGAGAACCCCTTGTCCCATGCCCAGGCTTTGACCCCCTCCATCTTCTCGTTGACCTCATCCTGAAAGACCTTGACCTCCTGGGCCTTGGTGTCCTCGTACTGCCCCTTTTCGAAGGCCTTGTTGATGACGCTTTTCAGCTCGTCGATCAAGGTAAGGAAAGCCGACTCCATGGCCTTTCCCTGACCTGCTGGCAAGAAGAGAGCCACGGGTTCGCCGGGATTATCGAAGTTATACCCATAGGCCAGGTCCTGCGGCGCCTCCATCTCCTCGGCCCGTTTTTTGAGACTGTCCAGAGCGTAGGTCGTTCGGCCGCTCCCTGGTGTCCCCACCACGAAGATATTATATCCCTTGCTTTTCACGGAAAGGCCAAAATCCATGGCCCGAACCGCCCGATCCTGCCCGATAAAACCCGTAAGGCAGTCCATCTCCTCGGTCGAGCAACAGGACAGGGATTTGGGGTCGGTGACCTTTCGAACAGCGTGAGTATCCAGTTTCAGGGTATCCTTCAACGACATATATTTTCCTCCTTCATCGACAGCTCACATGGGAGATAATCCCCCCGGCCAAAAGCCAGGAACCATCGTATACGACCAAAGATTGCCCCGGAGCTACGCCCTGAACGGGCATACTCAAGAGGACCTCGAACGACGAACCGTCGAGATCGGTCATCGTGGCGAGAACGGCGCGAGAACGATATCGATGACACACCGTATAGCTCTCCCCCACTTTAATTCTATGATGCCATCGTAGCATAGAGCACCGAATCCTGACAACGGCACAGTCATCGACCCCTCCCAGGATCAGGGAGTTGGTCTTGCGATCTTTGTCCGCCACAAACCAGGGACCTCCACCGAGCCCCAAGCCCTTTCTCTGCCCCAAAGTGTATCGATAGAGACCGCCGTGCTCACCCAGACGACGTCCATCAGCTGTGATCATCGGACCCGGAGGACATGTATCACCAAGGCGACGGGCCAGAAAATCTTCCAGTCGTTCTGGCAAAAAACAAATATCCTGACTGTCTCCCTGTCCCAGATCGAACGCATCCAGTGCATGGGCGACCATGGTCCGAACCTGTGGTTTTGACAGGAGCTCCAGAGGGAAGATAAGTCGAGGAAGCCACTCCCGGGCCAGACGATAGAGCATGTAGCTCTGGTCTTTCCCACCACGGTCGGCCCGACGGATGGCAATCCCATCTCCGTAGGCCCCGAGACCTGCGTAGTGCCCCGTAGCCACGTGTTGAATTCCTCGACGATTCGCCTCGTCGAAGAGAAGACGAAATTTGACCCGCTCGTTGCAGAGGATACAGGGATTAGGTGTCGAACCGTCCCCGTAGGCAACGACAAAGGGGTCGATGACGAACTTTCTAAAGGCATCCCGACCGTCCACCTCGACAACGGGGATACCCAGTCTCTCCAGGCCAACCAGTCGCTTACGATCCCGGTCGTCGCCCTGGTCGTGGAGGATGAGGCGAATTCCGAGGGGATCGTACCCACGCTCTCGCAGGATCAAGGCAGCAGCGCAGCTATCTACACCACCGCTGACTCCCAGGATGACAGGGACGCTAATGATCGATTCCCTCCCGGGAGAGAAGTCCCCGTTCATAGGGATGACGACGGCACTGAACTTCCGAGATATAGTCAGCCCGATCGACCAGGCTTGCCGAGATAAAACGGCCTGTCAGGATCAGCTCGGTCCCGGGGGCTTTGCCGTCGACCAAGTCCAAAAGGTCATTTTCGGAGAACAGACCGTAGTCCAGGGCCACGGTCACCTCGTCCAAAATAGCCAGGTCCCGTGGATCATCCAGCAGAAATCGCCGAGCCGCTGCTAATCCCCGACGGGCCTCGGATCGATCTTCTTCAGTCTCCCGCCCCCTGTACACGTATTCCCGACGACCGGTCTGAACGAGCTCCATCCCCTTGAGCCTCCGCAGAAGGGGGACCTCCGAGTAGGGGTATCCCTTCATAAACTGGACCATGCCCACCCTCCAACCAGCCCCCAAGGCTCGAAGGGCCACGCCCACGGCAGCCGTTGTTTTCCCCTTTCCGTCTCCGAAGTACACGTGTATCAATCCCTTATCTCTCATAGACGGATCTCCTCCCTTCCTAAGGGATATCGTAGTACAATGCCGGTGAAACGGGGGGACGCACTCGTGATGGAAAAAAGGATCCTTGTCACCGGCGTGGTCCAGGGCGTGGGATTTCGCCCGTTCTGTGCACGTCTGGCATCGTCTTTTGGCTTGGGTGGCTCGGTGATCAACAGCTCCGACGGGGTGGAGATCGTCCTCCGGGGGCCAGCTCAGGCCATAGACCACTATATCAGAGAACTGCCCCACAGGAAGCCAAATCCGGCGGATATCCACGACGTTCGAATCCTATCAGAGGGAGAATGCGCCGAAGCCGGTCCTTTTGTCATTGAAGCCAGCCGCCGATCAAATCGGCAACGGGTTCTCATTCCGCCTGACATCGCCACCTGTGACCGTTGCCTGAAGGAGATGAACGATCCAACTGACCGTCGATACAGGTATCCCTTTATCAACTGCACCGACTGTGGCCCCAGGTTCTCAATCGTAAGAGGACTTCCTTATGACCGTCACCTGACGACCATGGCGATCTTTCCCATGTGTCCCGACTGTGCCGAGGAATACGGGGATCAGGTGAACCGTCGATATCACGCTCAACCCAACGCCTGCCCGGTCTGTGGCCCCTCGGTCATCTTTCAAGGCCCCGACGGATCGACAGCTCAAAACGAGAACGCCATCCAGGACTGCCGAGAGGCTCTTAAAGCCGGGTTCATCGTGGCAATCAAAGGACTAGGGGGATTCCATCTGGCATGCTCTCCATGGTTCGAGTCCCCCCTCAAGGTCCTCAGAAACCGCAAGAGACGGCCACACAAACCGCTGGCCATCATGGCTGAGTCGTTGGAAATAGCTCGAGAGCTGGTGACTCTTACCGAAACTACCCAGAGACTGCTCATCTCCCCCCAAAGGCCCATCGTCGTCTGCAATCGACGCCCCGACTCAGCGCTCCACGAGCTGGTAGCCCCAAGGCAATCGTCGGTGGGGGTCATGCTGCCCTATACGCCTTTGCACCACCTGTTGCTTCAGGACATGAAGGCCCTTGTCATGACCAGCGCCAACATCGCCGACGCTCCACTGATCTCCGACAACGACCGGGCCTTGACTGAACTGAAGGGAATCGCTGACGCCTTTCTCCTCCACGACAGGGATATCCACATGAAGGTTGACGACTCCCTGGTAGCTGAGGCCGAGGAGCGAACGGTTCTCCTCCGTCGGGGACGAGGGTACGTCCCCAACCCCCTGTCGGTCTCCTTCTTAATGCCGCCCATTCTGGCCGCAGGAGCTGAGATGAAAAGTACCTTCACCCTCACCCAGGACAACCTAGCCTTCCCGAGCCAATACTTGGGAGACGGTAAGCAAATGGAGACACTGGAATACTACCGAGAGGCTTTGAACCATTTCACCGGTCTGTACAATATTCATCCCAAGTTCCTCGTTCACGACAGCCATCCACTCTACCTCTCCACTCGGGTCGCCCGATCATACATAGGAGAACCGGAACAGAGCATGGCCGTACAGCACCACCACGCCCACCTGGCAGCCTGTCTGGCAGAGTACGACCGAAATCAGCCCACTATCGGGGTGATCCTGGACGGCACGGGATACGGAGATGACGGAACAATCTGGGGAGGGGAGTTCCTCGTGGGAGACTGGTCAGGCTTTCGGCGCATGGGATTCCTGCGTCCCGCCCCTCTTCCCGGAGGAGATCGAGCGATTCTGGAACCCTGGCGATATGGCCTGTCTCTGCTCAATCAAACCCTGGGCCCAAAAGGTGCCCTGAGAGAGGCGTCCAAACTATGGCCTGAAAAGGCAGATGCGATCAGGACCATCCTGAAAACCATAAAATCCTCACCTCTCACGTCCTCCTGTGGACGATTGTTCGATGGGATCTCAGCTCTGCTGGGAGGCCCCCTCCAGGTCAGTTACGACGGTCAGGCGGCTATGGAGCTGGAGGCCGTAGCCCAGGATGAGGGAGGAAAGATGAACATGGCTCTCACGAAAAGGGGGGATCTCCTGAGCCTTGATTGGGGGACCTTGATACCGTGGATCCTGAGAGAACGTCCTACTCTGGAGCAGGGAAGTTCTGTCTTCCATGAGGCCCTGGCTCAGGGAATTCTTCGGGTATGTCGCTCCATTCGACAGACCGAATCCCTCTCCATGGTGGCCCTCTCCGGCGGCGTATGGCAAAATCGCCGCCTCCTGGCTCGATCCATCACTCTGTTGGAAGCCGACGGATTCCAGGTCCTCACCCACAAGTCTTTTTCTCCCAACGACGAGTCCGTCTCCCTGGGGCAGGCGATCATCGCCGGTTGGGCATGGCGGAACTGACGGGTATAAAAAAGCGGAGACGACCTTCGGCCGTCTCCGCTGGCGTTCGAGGGGTGGAATCAGATTCTGACCACGTTCGACGCTTGGGGGCCCTTATCACCATCGGTGATATCGAACTCGACTACGTCGTTCTCATCAAGAGTCTTATATCCATCCATCTGAATTGCGCTGAAGTGGACGAACACGTCGTTCCCTTCCTCTGTGGTGATAAAACCATATCCCTTGGTGCCGTTGAACCATTTGACTGTGCCCTTCATTACTTGTGCCTCCTAAAAATGGGTGTACACCTGCGACGAACGCGGCAGCTCCTCACAGAACGCCGACCGTTCGGCGTCCCTATCCACAATGTTTATAATCGATTCCACTGATAGCGTCAAGTTTTTTAGGACGATGAATCGCCTCCACATATCGAACTGTGCCGCTCTTGGACCGCATAACCAGGGAATTGGTAACGATCCGCTCGCTTTCGTACCGAACGCCCGACAGAAAATCACCGTCGGTTACCCCCGTAGCTGAGAAGAAAACGTCGTCACTGGAGACCAGATCGTTCAGGGTCAGGACCTGCTCCAAGTTCAATCCCTGGGCTTGGGCACATGACCGGTCGTGGTCATCTCGGGTCCAGAGTTTGCCCTGCATACTGCCTCCCAATGCCTTGACAGCACACGCTGTGATAACGGCCTCGGGCGTCCCGCCAATTCCCATAAGCATATCGGCACCCCGATCGGTCTTGCAGGTCAGGAGAGCTCCGGCGATATCTCCGTCGGGGATAAGCTTGATCCTGGCTCCAGCGGAACGTATATCGGCGATAAGATCGGCGTGTCTCGGGCGATCCAACACGACGACGGTCACGTCGCAAACATCTTTTTTCTTGGCTTTGGCAACGTTCTGGATGTTCTCCGCCACGGAAGCCTCAATATTCACGACATCCTTAGCCTCCGGGCCAACCACCAACTTATTCATGTAGAACACGCATTTAGGATCGAACAGAGTTCCCCGAGGTGCTACAGCCACCACGCTGATGGCACCGCTCAACCCCAGAGCCGTAAGTCGGGTTCCGTCGATAGGATCCACGGCTATATCTACCTGGGGACCATCACCGGTCCCCAGAGCCTCGCCGTTGAACAACATGGGGGCTTCGTCCTTCTCGCCCTCGCCAATGACCACCACTCCGTCCATGTGGATAGTGTTGAGCATATATCGCATAGCGTTCACGGCCGCCCCATCGGCGGCGTTCTTGTTCCCCCGGCCCATCCACCGCCCAGCAGCCATAGCGGCTGCCTCGGTTCCCCGACAGAATTCCAACGCCATATTACGGTCGGGTGTACGATCAACGCAGGTTCGATTCGTCATCACAAGACCTCCTCTCGCCCTGATCGGGTAAAACGGTCGAAAACAGCATCCACGTGACGGAAATAGTGATCCTCGGCAAAAAGGGCGTCCAAGTCATCTCCACTGAGGGAGGCCACCACCCGGTCGTCTACCCCAAGAAGATCCCTAAACGTCCCCTCCCCATCCCAACATCTCATGGCGTTGGACTGGACGACAGCATAGGCATCCTCTCGACTCAGCCCCCGCTCGACCAGGCCCAACAGCACCCTCTGGCTGAAAACCAACCCTTTCGTGAGATCCAGGTTCCGCCTCATCTGATCGACATCGACGGTCATACCTCGGACTACCTGTTCCAGAAGCCGAGCCATGTAGTGGGCCAGGTGAAACGAGTCGGGCCAGGCAATTCTCTCTACCGACGAGTGGCTAATGTCCCGCTCGTGCCATAGAGCCACGTTCTCCAAGGCAGCCAAGTGATACGACCTCAGAAGACGCGCCATGCCGGTGATCCTCTCGCAGAGGATGGGATTTTTTTTATGAGGCATAGCCGACGATCCCTTCTGTTTGCTACCAAACGGCTCCAGTACCTCCATGACCTCGGTCCGCTGAAGATGGCGAATCTCCATCGCGATACGCTCCATACCACATCCCAGACTCGCGAGAGCATAGGATACCTGGGCATGACGATCTCTCTGGACAACCTGAGTAGATACAGGATCGGCCTTGAGCCCCAGGGCAGCACAGACCTTTTCCTCAAAATCCGGCGAGCTGTGAGCAAAGGTCCCGACAGCTCCAGAGAACGTACCGTATCCGATAGCCTCTTGAGCCACCGCCAGACGTTCCCGATCTCTGGAAATTTGAGAGTACCAGTTCAGGACCTTCAAACCAAAGGTTGTGGGCTCAGCATGAATACCGTGGGACCGCCCCACACAGGGAGTCCGACGGTGATGATCGGCGGTTTTCCACAAAACATCCAGAAGGGAATCCACCTGAGCCAAAATCACGTCCAGCGCCGCCATAAGCCGAAGGGCACTGGCAGTATCCAGAACATCGCTGCTGGTAAGTCCCATGTGGATATACCGTCCGCTGGGTCCCACGTGCGAAGCCATATCGGTGACGAAGGCGATCACGTCGTGATGGACCTCCGCCTCAATACGGGCGATGGAGTCCACATCGAAGTCGCTCCTGGCCTGGATATCGTCCATGGCGTCTTTAGGGATAGCGCCCAGGTCACACCAGACCCGAGACGCCTCGATCTCGACGTTCATCCAGGTTCTGTATTGATTTTCGAGGGACCATATTTTTCTCATCTCGTCGGTCTCATAGCGCCTGATCATGCTTCGTCCTCCTCGTCGGGCCCATCCTTTCGGGAAGGACCATCGATCTCAATATACCCCAAAAGCTCGTTCTCCCACCGGCAGGGTAGAATCTCAGCCTCGCCTTTTCCATCGGCCATACGATCCAGACGAACTAAAACCTCCCCCCGACGCTCCGCTCTATCCCACAGAGTGTGTCCTACAGCAGCCCACCATCCTATATCCTTCGCAAGTGAGACGTCACAGCTTACGTCTTCCACTAAATAGAAATGCCCTTCCAGCCGGGAGAGGTACAGACGCCGCTCTCCATGAGCCAAAAGAAGAGTACCCTTTACCTCAAGGGACCGGATACCCTGGGACGGGATAAGCAGTACGCCGAACTCCTGAATCATCCGACGATTAGCCGTGATCTTGTTCCGAAAGACGGCAATAAGCGGTAGAGGAACATGCCACCAGTCGGGCAACTCCTCATTTTGCCCTTTCTCAATGACCTGGGCGTGTTCATCCATCTGCATAAGCCGAAATCCATGTCCGTCCAGGACCAAGACAGGACTACCCATCAGGGATTCATCTTTGGCAGGGCAGCCACGTTCCATCAGGACATCAACGATAGACGCCTCCCCCAAACCCATTCCCATAAAGGCGACAAGCCGTTCTTTCCGGAGAGTCCATCGACTACCGTTTCCCTCAACGAGGAGCCAATCTGCTCGATGGCCATACAGACGGCGCAGTGCTTCCTCAACGGAGATTGAGAGAGAATCCCTCACAATTCCTGCTCCTGAGAGAGCAGCGCATCCACAAAAGTCCTCGGTTCGAAGGGAGCCAGATCCTCCATCGATTCCCCTAGACCGATATATCTGATGGGGAGTTTTAATTCGTGGGCAATAGCCAAGACAATACCTCCCTTGGCGGAATTATCGTATTTCGCCAGGACCACGCCGGTCAGAGGAGCAGCTTCGTTGAACAGCCGAGCCTGTTGCAGGGCATTTTGCCCCATGACAGCGTCCAGAACCAGCAGGGACTCCACATTCTCCGACCCCAGCTCCCGGGTCACCACTCGATAGATCTTGCCTAACTCCTCCATGAGGTTGTGCTTAGATTGAAGCCGTCCTGCCGTATCGACGAACACCACGTCGGCCGACGCCGATCGGGCTGCGTTGATGGCGTCGTACGCAACAGCAGCAGCGTCGCTTCCCTGCTGATGGGCAATCACCCGGAGACCAAGGCGATCTCCCCACACCTGAAGTTGTTCCGAGGCCGCAGCCCGAAACGTATCCGCCCCGGCCAGAAGGACCTTCCTGCCCTCCACCGTCAGTTGATGGGCCAATTTGCCCGTAGTGGTCGTCTTCCCACTTCCGTTGACTCCGACCATTACCACCGCCGCCAGATCGTCGGAGTCCCCTATAGGCTCTCCCATAGCAGGCACGGCCTCTAAAATCTCCACCAACATATCCTGAAAAGAACGAAGCAGTTCTTCCCGATCTCGAAGGCCATCTCGACGAGCAAGGTCTCGAAGACGAGAGACCAGGTGCTCCGACAGATCAAGCCCCACATCTCCGGCAATCAGTCGTTCCTCCAGTTCCTCCCAGAACGACTCGTCAATTTTTCCAGAAAAAAGGACAGCCAAGCCATGGCCCCACCGACCTCGAGCCTTCTGAATTTTTGACGCAACTCCTTTAAAAAAAGCCATCAGCTCTGGATGCCTCCTTTAGGCCTCTCGGACCGGTCATTGCCTGACGGACGAACTCCTGTTTTTTTCTTTCGACGGCGGCGAGACGACGACCGGGAGGTCTCCTGGGACGCTCCATCCGTTCGTTTCGCCTGGGGCGGTTTGGGCTTCGACGATGTTCTCCCTTCCCTGGAAGGATAACCACCTGATACCGACTGATCTATTATTCTCTTTTTCTTCGAGCGGCGACGATTGTGGGAGATGGAGCTCTCCTCAGAGCCAGATGACAAAGGCTGGACAGTCTTTTCAGACCCACGTTGGTCCTTGTTTCTCTGTCCGACCCTAGTTTTCTCTCGAGCCGACCTTTGAGGAGGAGATTCCTTCTGAGAAATGGAGGAAAAGTCGACGGGGTCTAGCTCAACCTCGTTTTCGGGAGATCGAATGTATTCCTGCCAATCCCTGTTATTCAGCACCGCTTCTTTGAACTGAGCAAACTTACCTACGGGGACGGACACATGAGCACCTCCCGGAGCTCTGACCAAAGCATCTTCACCGTAGACATCGACCCCCATGAGGATGAAAAGCCCCTGATCGGAGCGGATCTTGTTACCAGGGCTGGGTAATTTTTTCCAAAGCTCCCGATAGTTCTTATGCTCGTAACTCATACAGCACATGAGACGACCACAAATGCCGGATATCTTCGTGGGATTCAGTGCCAGATTCTGTTCTTTGACCATCTTGATCCCGATCGGAAGAAAGTTATGAAGCCAGTAGCTACAACAACATGGCCTGCCACAGGGAGCGATGCCTCGGGCAACCTTGGCCTCGTCCCGAACGCCAATCTGACGAAGCTCAATCCTGGTACGGAACTCCCTGGCCAGGTCCCGGACATACGCGCGAAAGTCCACCCGTTGCTCCGCCGTGAAGTAGAAAAAGAGCTTTTTTTTGTTCAATAGAAACTCTACATCGATGATTTTCATGGACAGACGATGTTTCGCAAGGATTTTTCGGGCCTGAAGGAGGATTTCCTCCTCTTCCTGTCGATTCTCCCTGTCGATCCGAACGTCCTCTTCGCTGGCCTGAGAGATGAAGGTTACCGAATGGACCCCGGGCTCACTTCCCTGGGCTCCATCCCCGGAATTTGCCTCGTTCGCCTTGCTATAGGCTACCACCTGCTCCCCGGTGACCTTTCCCCCTACAACAGCCACCTCACCCCCCCGCATGGATTCCACGATAACAGGCTCCCCAGGCACTAAAGACGGAGAGTCCACCTCGATCACGCCCAGGTACCGAGGTTTACCGAAAATGATCAGATATAAGCTCAAAAGGATATTCCTCCTTGATCAATAAATACGCAAGATCGGCGACCATCGTCGCCGAAAGATGGGTCCGAGCAGCCAGAAAAACCAGTTGAGACAGGCCTGCTGCCTCCTTCAGACGACCCTGTGCAGTCAGGGAGATCTCCATACCCCTCAGCTCCGTCAGGAGATCGCCGACTTGAGCTTTCTGGCTTACTCGAGCTATCCACGTCAACCACGCTGCCTCTCCATCAGGGACGGGGAGCGCCTCAATCAGCTCCTCCTGAGGGAACCGAAGGAACCATGAACGGCTTCTGAGGGTAGTGATAAGCCCATCCCTCTCCATGAGAAAAAACACATGACCATGGCTTGGCGGCTCCTCAGCTATCTTGAGCATGCTGTTGGCGGCATTGAGGTTCATCTGATCAGCACAGAGGATCGCAGCGATACGCCGAGAGGACACCACAGGATAAAGACGAAGAGCGTCCGATATTCGTCGACACTCATTAACCGACGGAGGTCCATCCTCACCGACGATAAGCAGATCAGGATGTCCCTCGTCACTCCAGGCCAGACAGGACGGACATTGGCCGCAACAAGTACGATCCCGACAAAGCCAGAATCGAGCCACGGACCACAGAAGCTGACGCTGGTACATCTCCGGGATAACCAAGGCCACGGCCGAAGGAAGCACAGCCCGGTTCAGAGCCTCCATGAGTCCAGACCAGGCCGTACACTCAGTTATAGCAGCAGGGAGAGAATACATCCCTTGATGTCCTCCATAAGCTCAAGGGCCCGAGTCCTCTGGCCCTCTCGAAACAAGACATCTTCCAGATCATGAAGCCAGGCCTCCGTCTGTTCCAATATAACGAAACCACGGGCACCAGTCCGACGCCATCGGAGATCCCGCTTCAGACGAACCCCTTTGAGAGCCCGATCCAGAAGCTGCCGAACCAGCTCCCTGTAGCGAACCAGGACGACCGTGGACGGAACTCGAGAGAGTTTAGCGCTCACGTCATCCAGCTCCCGAAGAAGGAATTCGAGCTCCATGGCGTGAAACGCCTTCTCGAAAGGAGTCTCGCCAGTCTGAACAGCAGATCGTTTTTCATCCCCTCGAAAAGGCACATCGATGCCACCGGAATGGTCACGGCCCAGAGGATGAATCTTCATGGCATCCCCATCCCAAGGGCGTTCAGGACAGCCGAAAAAACCTCATGAGGGGTTCCCACACCATCAATACGCCACACCCGCTGGGGATTCTCGTCACAAAGGGTCCGAAAGCCCCGAGCTGCCAGCTCTATGAGAGAACGATTTTCCTCAAGTCGATCCGGTATTCCCTCCCGGTACCCAACCCGCTCCATTGCCAAAGACACGGGGAGATCCACCCACAGAGTTCTATCCGGCATGGGAAAGGCCGCCCGGCGAAACAAGTCCCGGACAAAATCACGATCCTGTCCCCGACCAAAACACTGGTAGGCCACGGTGGAATCAACGTAGCGGTCGCAGATGACCGTATCTCCCCGACTCAAAGCAGGAAAGACGACCTGAGCGAGATGTTCGCAGCGATCAGCGACAAATAGAAACAGTTCCGTTTGATCATGGACGAAGGCCCCCTCCAAGAGAAGTTCTCGAAGCAAGCTCCCCTGAGACCAATCGCCAGGTTCCCTGGTTAACACGACAGTTCGCCCTTGGGCCACGAACCAATCCCGAAGGAAAGCCGCCTGGGTAGACTTGCCGCACCCATCGATTCCCTCAAAGGTGATAAACGTCCCTTTTTGATGCGAACCTCTCATCTGTGGCATATAATACCCTCGTTTCTCGTACAAGGAAAATCCCATATAAGGAGGCTCTTCAATGGCACAGAAAAAAACTCATGCCAAGCGGAACGGGTGGAACCACTACACTCCAGAAGATGCTCAACCATCGGTTCGGTTTCTCATGAAGACGGTCAGCCAAAATAAGACCGAGCGGGAGTGGATTCGGTGGCTCCGAAGCGACCTGGCTCGGCGAGGCGCCGTGCAGACCGGTACAGAAAAACTAGCTCCCGGAGATCGTGTCTACCTGGACTGGAAAGGCCGGGCTTTTCTGGCAGCTGTCATCGGAACGAACGGTCTGGATTCGGGCGTCACGGTCATCGCCTCCCATGTGGATTCTCCCCGAGTGGACATAAAGGGGCGTCCCCTCTACGAAGAGGGGAACCTCGCCTTCCTCGACTGCCATTATTACGGAGGTTTGAAAAAATATCAATGGACCAACATCCCCCTGGCTCTTCACGGTGAAATTCACGGAACCGACGGGAGCACCCGACCGGTAATCCTGGGAGAGGAGCCTTCCGATCCAGTTCTGACCATTCCCGATCTTGAACCACACGTAGACAGAGACATGGCATCTCGCAAGGCATCGGAGACCGTCATCGGCGAGGATCTGGACGCCCTGACAGGACACCGGCCTCTCGGCAACGAGAAACACGCCGTCAAGGCTGGAATACTCAAACTGCTTCAGGAGAACTGGTCCATGGCCGAAAAGGACTTTTTAGCCGCAGATCTCGCCCTGGTTCCCGCCGGTCCTGCACGATTTGCCGGATTTGACCGATCCATGGTGGCAGCCTACGGGCTTGACGACCGAGTCTGCACTGCCATGTCCTATAAAGCTTTTACGGACATGGACATGCCCAAACGCACGGCACTATTCATGGCAGTAGACCGGGAGGAAATCGGGAGCGAGAGCGTCGGAAGTGCTCAGGGAGCTTTTCTGGACCTCTTCCTTCTGGAGCTTCTCCAGGGGCTTGGCAAAAGTAGCGACATCCTCAGCTTAAAGCGACTCTACAGCCGAAGCTGCGCCATCAGCGCCGACGTGACAGCCGGGATGAATCCCCTGTACCCAAAAAACTACGTTCGAGACCAGCAGGCCCTTTTGGGCAACGGCATCGGGATGGTTAAGTTCTCGGGGCACGGGGGAAAATACGACGGCAACGAAGCCCGAGGCGAGTTCGTCGCCTCCGTAGTTGCCACGCTGGATCGGGCCTCGGTGCCATGGCAGACCGGCAGTTTCGGCAGAGTAGACAAGGCGGGCGGTGGAACAATCGCCAAATACCTCTCACGAACGGGAATGGACACGGTGGACATAGGTCCTCCGCTGCTCTCGATGCACGCACCTCTTGAGCTTGTGAGCATAGTGGACATAGAGGCCACCTATCAGGCTTACCGGGCTCTCTGGACCGATCTCCCCATGATCTGATGAGGAGGTCTCAAGCCCTACAAATCATCCCGTTGCTTTTTCGGTAGGACTATAAAGGTCTTCTGCAAAGAGCCCTCCACGTAGTACTCGGAACGATAAACCTTCATAGTCCCCTCCTTGATCTTCCGCCGACGAATCTCACCGGGGAACTCAGCAGATGGGGGCAACTCGGACTCCATGTCCTCTTGCCCCTGCTTCTGGTACATCAGCTCAATGATGACCTCGTTATTTCTCTCCCGATCGTCAAGTTCTCGAAAAAGCTCGGGAAGGCTCGATATGGAGCGATCCACGTCGCCGGGTTCATCTCCATCCGGCTCCCCTAATCCACCGCCTCGAACCACCACCTGACAGGGACCGGCAGTATCCTCAGGGACCTTTACACTAAAGGCCTTGGTTTGGCTCGCCCCTCTGTAAGGGCGGAGATCCACCGAGACCTGGATGGTTTCCCCCGGATTATACATATCCTTGTCCAGGTTGATGGCGTCAGCGTAAAGGATTTTCGGTTTTGCCGTCATATCCAGGTCGAAGCGAACTCCCAGGGGGAGAACAGTCTGAAATGGATTGAGGGGAACCAGGCGAACCAGATCCTCAACTGACTTTGTAAGACGTTCGGTAAGATCCTCTGGAGAAAAATAATAATCCGTATAGGACCACTTTCTACGCAAGCCTCCACCATCAAAGGACACCCTCATCTTGGCAGTTCCGGCACCCCGTCGGCCCCAGAGCCGATCCACGAGTCCCATGAACACTTTTGGGATGGTCTTAGGCACCAAAAACGGATCGGGAACGGTCCGAAAGTTCCGAACCTCCCAAATGCCCTGATCCAGGTCGTGAAGCCTGAGAGTCAGGTCCATGGCCGGCGCAAAACGCCCCAGATGCCCCCCCACGGCCTGGGGACGATCCTGGGTCAACGTCCCCACGATGGGGCCGAAAGAGCCGATCTTGAAAGGCGCCTGTATACTGGGGATTACGTGGTGAATCCAGGCCCGACAGACGGGAAACTCAACAGCCCCAGCCCCAAGAAACGGGTGTGCGAAAGCCAAAAAACGACCATCTCGGGAGAGCGCCGACAACGTCCCCGTAGCCCCCAACGTCACATCACCCCAGACAAGCATCACCCCCAGGGCATCGCCAGGCTTGAGAGACGCCTTAGTCTCCACTGTCTGAGCCCCCATCCATGTCCCCCCAGACAGGACAACCGGCAGCCCCAAGGCCTGGGATAGGCGATCCCGTGCCCGCTCCGACAAACCGGACAAAGCTAAGGCCCCTTTTTCCTGAGGGGTTCGACCACCACGGACAGAAGCGCCGACGGCGGAGACAGCAATCTCCGGCACGAACGGCCTCGACAGATCCTTCCACGAAAAGACCTGAACCATGTCCTCGATGGGCGTCACCAATCCTAAAGTATGGTCGCTGAAGCTCCACCCATAACCGATGGCACCGACGAGCCGATCACCGACGTACACGGGACTACCGCTCATGCCGGCAGCGATACCACCTGTGGCCTCAATCACCGGCCCTTCGGCCTTGATGACGATCAGATGAGATGGGCGATCGTCCTGGGGAATCACGCTCACCACGGAAATCGGAAAAGACACCACGTCGGTTCCCGAGACGACGGTATAGGCCTTTCCCCTCATACCAGGAGCCAGTTCCCTAACGGCCATGGTGGGAACTGTAGGAACAAAAGACGCCGAGGTGGCATGGACGAGATCTCCCTGAAGGAAAAATATCGACACGAAAAGGACAAAAAGCCCTCGGAAACGTACGTTCATACTTATCTCTTCTTCCATTGCAGATATGCCATTATAAACCGATCCAGATCGCCGTCCAGTACCGCCTGAACGTTGCCCGTCTCCTCTCCGGTCCGATGGTCCTTGATCATGGAATAGGGGTGAAGGACATATGATCGAATCTGGTTCCCCCAGGAGCTTTCTTTTTTGTCGTGAAGACTGTCGAGTTCATCCTGACGGGCTATCATAGACTGCTCGTACAACTTGCCCCGAAGAACCTGCATGGCCACAGCTCGATTCATGTGCTGGGACCGCTCGTTTTGACAGGAAACAACGATCCCTGTGGGAAGATGGGTGATCCGCACGGCTGAGTCTGTCATATTCACGTGCTGTCCTCCGGCTCCGCTGGAACGGAACGTATCGACTCGAAGATCCTCGGGCCGGATGTTAATCTCCACATCGTCGGGAATCTCTGGAGCCACGTCCACCGAGGCAAAACTAGTATGACGACGCTTGGCCGTATCAAAAGGCGAAATACGAACGAGCCGGTGAACCCCGACCTCGGCCTGAAGATACCCATAGGCCAGATCACCCTCTACAAAGAAAGTCACCGTCTTGATGCCCCCCTCGTAGTCTCGTTGATAATCCAGCACCTTGGTCCTATACCCGCGAACCTCACACCACCGGAGATACATTCGATACAGCATCTCGGCCCAATCCTGGGAATCGAGACCACCGGAGCCAGGGTGAACCGTCACGATTGCGTTGCTCTCGTCGTACTCGCCGTTCAGGAGCAGCTCCAGACTTCGTTGGTCAATCTGGCAGCGCAGATCCTGGGAGCGTCTGGAAAACTCGCTTTCCAGCTCCTCATCCTCTCCCTCGTCCAATAGCTCGGAAAGAACCATCAGATCCTGATACTCCGAGGATAAATACTTCCAGGACGAGAGTCGAGCTTCCAAACGTGCCAGGTCGGTTGAGACCTTTTGAGCGTCGTCTCGTCCCCAGAAATCGGGCAGAGCCATAAGCTCGTGGAAACGGGAGACCTCGTGCTTCAAAGTAGGCAGGTCAAAGACTGTCCTGCAGGGCCGACAACAGGCCCTGAAGTTCCTCCAATACGACGGATGTGGATAGAATCGTCACGTTTTCCGTACCTCCGTTTCTCAAAATCATAAACTAAAAGCTTATTATACCATCCATCGCTCTCGCGAATCACCGGATAAGGGCCACTCGATCGAACTCACGATAACGGTCCCAGATGCTACAAAAAAGCGAGCCATCCCCATGGAGTGACGGCTCGCCATGTTTATCGTGACTCGTACGTGATGCGCTAAAACCCCACGGGGACGCCGAGACGCCGACCATCAGCCCCGCCGTCCATGACGCCTTTAAGGTTATCGAACAGGATACCCTGTGCGGTCCCTAATTTTCCAGGAGCAGACAGATTGGTGTCGTAGCCCATAGCTCTCAGGGCACGTACCAAAGACGCATCGGCCCCGTTTCTATCCAGGAGCATCGTGCGGCCCGATTGGTTATGTATCCGACATTTCTCAATAGCCTCGTCCATAGTCATACCATGATCGATGACGTTCATGATAATCTGGACGATAGCCGTGATGATTCGAGTAGAGCCAGCGGCTCCTAGGCTCATAAAGGGCCGCCCCTGGGGGTCCAAAATAATGGTTGGACTCATAGACGAGAGAGGTCGTTTTCCGGGAGCCGGAGCGTTCACGCTCTCGGGATCTTGAGAGAAGTCGTCCATCTCGTTATTCAGGAGGATCCCATATCCAGGAACCATAACTCCTGAACCGCAGAAATAGTTGATGCTGTTGGTGGACGTAACGATGTTTCCCCTCTGATCCACAACGGAAAAGCTGGTGGTGGACTGGCGCTCACTTCCTACACCACCTACATAGGACGTTTTCTGCCCATTTGGTTCGTATTCCCAGGGATCACCTGGTTCTACCTCTTCGGCGACCGTCTCGGGTATTCGGGCAGCAAGAATCTGAGCATACTCCTTGGAGAGGAGGCCAGCCAGAGGCAGTTTCACAAAATCGGAGTCCGCCATGTATCTATTGCGATCAGCAAAGACGAGTTTTGTGGCCTCAGCCCAAGTGTGAGACATCGCTGGCGTATTATGCCCCATGGCCTTGACGTCGAAGTTTTCCATTATGTTCAGCAACTGAATAACATGGGTGCCTCCACTGGACGACGGTGGCATCGAGAAAATGCGGTAGCCCCGATAGGTCCCCTGAACTGGACGCCGAACACGTATTCTATAGCGTCTGAGATCATCCATGGTCATGGAGCCTCCTGCCTCGTTTACCGCCACCACCAGAGCCTCACCGATCTCACCGTTGTAGAACACATCCGAGCCTTTCTCTCCCACGAGACGGAAGGTCCTTGCCAGATCAGGTTGTTTCAAAACTCGACCAGCTTCCATAGGCAGCCCTTCCTCGAAGAAGGGGACCTTCTCGGGATCGTTATACCTGGAGAATCCATCAAAGTTCTCGGCGATGATGCCACTATGCATCCTGGACACCACGACCCCCTCTTCCGCCAGACGCACAGCGGGGGACGCCACTTGAGCTAAGGTCATTGTCCCGTAGGTTGAGAGAGCATACTCAATTCCCTTAAGCCAACCAGGGATCCCCACAGCTTTGCCTCCTCGAACTGACCATTTTTCTCCCTTGGACCGTTCCGAAGCGTACATATCCCTTGTAGCCGATGCGGGAGCCTCCTCCCGATAGTCGAGACAGATAACTTCGCCGGTCTCGGCAAATCGAATCGTCATATATCCACCGCCACCTATCCCTGAACCGTTAAACTCAACGACATTCAAGGCCAGTGCCGTAGCAACAGCCGCATCGATAGCGTTGCCTCCCCTGTGCAAGATGTCAATACCAGCCCTGGAAGCCAGCTCGTGAGCTGAGGAGACCATGCCGTGAGGTGCATATACATCGTTCACAACGGTCTCTTCCGCCATCACCGGCACTCCAAGCGTCAACATCACAAAAACCAGGGAGAGGAACACTTTTTTAATAAAACGTATCAATTCTGCCTCATCACAGCCGAGGATACCAGCGTAAACCGTCCCATCTCGGATCGAATCTCCTGAGACAACGTCTCCAGACTCTCCGCTTGATGGAACACCTTCTCGGCCATTCCAACCGCGCGAGTCGCTCC